>NZ_JARAVK010000003.1:0-103425 GCF_033792765.1 Streptomyces sp. PA03-6a
ATGCCCGGAACACCCGCCCGGACCCTCGAACAGCTTCGAATTCGACTGCCCGACCAGGACCACCAAGATCAATCCTGACAATTATTCAGAAACAAGCCCATACCAGCAGTCGGTCGTGCCAGGACTGCTGCAGACGGAAGGGTATGCGGCTGCCATGATCCGCGCGTTCTCCCCAGGAGAGTCAGTGGACAAGGTCAGGCGCATGGTCGAGGCCCGCATGCTGCGACAGGACACGCTTGAGAACGAGGACGCGCAGTTCCTCTTCATCCTCGACGAGGCCGTGCTTCGACGGCGGGTCGGAGGCCCCGCCGTGATGCGTGCTCAACTGCTGAGGCTTGCCGAGTTGGCCAGCGCGCGGATCCGCATCATGATCTTTCCGTTCGGCGTCGGAGCCCATGCGGCCCTGGCCGGCCCCATCACGCTCTTCGAGTTCACCGAGGACGTACCACCGTTCGTCTACCTCGAGAACGCGCGTGGGAGCGCAACCATCAGCACAGCATCCGAGTTGGCCGCCACATACCTCGAGCTCTTCCTTGACCTCGAAGAGAAGTCCGTAAAGGATCACGTGCCGGAAATCCTGCGTCGGATCGCCGATGCCATGGGAACCGAGCCTGCGGAATTCACGCTTCCTGACTGACGAGGGATCCGCAGCGGTCGGCGGGGGCACCGCCGGAACAGGGGTGTCGCCCGGGGCGCACGGATGCACCACCGAGTAGCAGGGGCGCACGGGTCGATCAATCACCTGTGGCTCCGCGGATACGGAGCCACAGAGCGAGCGCCTCCGCTGCAACGGATGCGCTGAGGTGCCGATCGCCCGAGCCAATGGACATCAGCGCCTGCACCGGGGAGGTTACACCCGCAATCACAGCAGGTCACGGCCATTTGCAATTGCTAGAGGCGTCGCTTCCCCCGCCTAACCTCTCTCCGCCGGTCCACGACTTAAACCAATCTGCTATATAGCGTCCGGCCGCATGGCAGACGGAGTGGCGTCTAAGTGAGGGTTTGCGCACGTCCCATTGTGGTGCCAATCGTGCGATCATGTGCGCATCCCGCCGGAATTCCATCCCGCCGGTGACCGCTCGCCAGAGGGTGATCAAGCCACGATCAGGGAAATCGGGTCTTACGGCCCGTCGTCTGCAAGCGACTGGGTCCGATTAAAATGATCAAGCCCGGGCCAACAGGAGCTGAAATGACAATCACGGGGCCGCCGGAAGAGTCTCGCCGAAAGGACGCCCGTCAGGTACCTCGACTTCCTCGAGCCAATGCGCTCACCGCTATCGTCATCGCGGTGTCGTCGCTCGCGACGGCCGTCGCCATACTGGCGACGGTGCAGGACGAGGCCGGCAAGGCAGCCGCGGGGGCCATCGCCACCGCCGGACTGGCCCTTGCCGGACGCCTGGGGACTCCCAGTCGGTGAGATCCGTCGCACGGTCAAGTCCCGTGCGACACAGTCAATATCTGCTGACGCGGCCGCACCTGCCAGAACCGAGTAGTGACGACTGAACGTCAGTCGTGCGGTGTCTCTGCGAGAGAAGCGTCCGCGTCAGCAAGGAACGTGCGCCACGCGTCAGGAGTGAACGTCAGTACCGGACCCTGCCGGTCCTTCGAATCGCGAACAAGCACAGCGGCACCCGTCCATGCGACCTCTACGCACTGGGAGCCGATGCTGTCACTCGCCGACGACTTCCGCCAAGACCAGCCGGTTGCGCTCACGCCCGTCCTTCCGCTGCTGGGCATGAGAGGCCCACTCACCGCACACCAACATCGACCATCCGCGTGGTGAGCGGTGATCTTCCGACGCCGCACGCTACCCAATTCCACTCGTTCCTTACAACCTGGACCTGAGGGAAGAGGTCTTGGGCCTGCCGCGTTCAAGGGTCGCCGCACGAACACCCTCTAATATCATTATTTTCGGTCGCGAATGACGTGATCACCGATGGGTCTCGACAAACCAGTGGCAAACTTCGCCCCGAAGTGCCGCCGGAAACGGGACGGGGCAGCGGACGCCCACGGGCCGCCGAAACGGGTTGCGAAAGGGCCGGGCTGAGCCACCGTCCCGTTCGGCGTCAACTTCGGGCGCCGTCCGCCCCGAAGCGGGCGAGGCAGTGCCACACCTTCTTGAGCGCTTGGGGGTCGTGGCGGCCGGTCGCGGCGGCCGTGCCGAGGACGCGGGGGTCGAGCAGGCCGTCGACCGCGATCCGGGCGCCCAGGTCCACGTAGTCCTGGCCGCGGTACGCGGGGCGCAGCCGGAGTTCCCCGACGGTGAGCCGGAAGCCGCCGTGCCACTCCACGGGGCAGGGCAGCCGGCGGGCGGCGTCCTCGACGGCCGTGCCCCGGTAGCAGGGGTCCAGGACCAGCGCCTCGACATGGCGGTCCAGACGGACCGGTCCGTGGACCTGTGCCTCGATGTAGTCGTCGAGGGCGTCCCTGGAGTCGGCCAGGGCGAGCGCGACCAGGCCCATGCGGTCCCCGACGCCGAAGTCCGAGGGTTCGAAGAAACTGTCGGGGTAGCAGAACGTCGTCCGGGCCACCGTCCCGGCGCTCAGGCGGAAGTGGGCGGACCCGAACCGCGGCGCGGCGCCGACCGTCTTGCGGCGGAAGTTCAGCGCCCCGTAGACGGGGCGTTCGGCGGGGGGCGCGGCGTCGTAGGCACCGTTGAAGATGCGGCTCTCCCACCGCCACCGGTCACCGCCCGGCCGGGCGGTCAGACCGCCGTTGCTCGTCCCCGTGACGAACTGCGAGTGGTAGACGCCGCCTTCGGACAGGGCCTGCAGCACCGGCTTGCCCCGCGCGGCCCGGTCCGGGTGGAAGTTCAGCGTGACCCGTAGCGCCGGATCCACCGGAGGTCCCGACGAAAGCCCCGTAACGTGCCGCAGGGCCCGCTCCCGCGGGGTCGGGGCGGTGGCGTCGGTGGCCATCCCCGCAGTGTCCCGCGGACGACGGGGAGTTCGCACATCCATATCACCGGCCAGGCATGATGTGTCCATGCGGAGATCATCTTTGGGTTCAGTCACCGTCGCCCTCGCCCTGACGGTCCTGGCCGGCGCCTGCGGGTCGGGGGACAGCGACCGGGCACGCGACCTCGCCCGTGAGGCGTGCGGGACCTACGAGATGTTCCTCCCCGGCGGCTTCGACACTCCCGAAGACCGGGACACCGTCCGCGAGCGGGTAGTACCCGCTCTCGAGGAAAGTGCGCGCCAGGCCGCCCAGGCCGCCCGCCTCGACTCGGACTGGCGGGAACTCGCCCAAGGGCTGTCCCGGACGGTGGAGTGGGCCTCGGCGAGCCTCGAACTCGCCGACCTGAAGGCGGATGCCGCGCCGGCGTCGGACGGCACGGACGAGGCGGACGCACTGCAGGCCCGCGTCCTCAGCCTCGGCAGCGAGCTCGACGCCCACGATCCCCAGGCGCAGTGCCAGAAGGCCCAAGCCTCCTGACGCCGGGAGTCGCCGCACGGCCGGCCGCGGACGACCCCGGCCGGCTCCCCGGCCACGACGCACCTTCACGCGGGGCCGCCCAAGTGGGCGGGGAGGAGGCGCAGCACGTGGTCGATGCTCTCTTCCGGGGTGTCGCCCTCCGTGCAGACGACGTGCGTCGCGACGGCGCGGCACGTGGGGTCGTGGAGCCAGTGCGCGAGGAAGTCATGGCCGTCGGTGATCCAGTCGGTCCCCTTGGACGCCATCGAGCGGCGGCGCAGCACGGCGAGGGCGCGCTCCGGGTCCGCGGCGGGGAGCAGCAGGTGGACCGCGGTGCAGGGGCGGAGGGCGGCGCGGACCTGTGCGCAGTGGCGGGGTTCGGCGTAGCTCGTGTGGCCCGCGCCGAGGGCGATCACCGCCCCGGGGTGGTCGGCGAGGACGCGCCGCACCGCGTGGACCCGGGCGGGCTCCCACTCGCGTTCGGCGGCCACGCGGCCGAGGGCGGTGATGCGCTCGCGCAGGCGCGCGACGCTCCAGCCGACCTCGCGGTAGTAGGTGTCGGCGATCGCGTCGAGGTCCGTAAAGGGGCGCCCGAGCCGGGCGGCGACGCCCTGCCCGACGGTCGTCTTGCCCGTCGCGGCCGGGCCCACGAGGACGAGCAGCGGTGCGGCTTCCATGGCGGGCCATGATGCGGCATCCCCCGCGGCAGGAGAAGAGCCGGGCCGCCCCCGGTCCCGGGGGCGGCCCGACGTGCGCACCGTGCGGGGAGGCTCAGAGGTCGAACTCCGCCGGGGCCAGGTCGAGGGCGTAGCAGGCCTCGCGGACGACGGCCTGCTCGGCCTTGTCGAAGTTGCCGTCGGCGCCGCCGATGACGATGCCGATCTGGACGACGGCCCGCGCCTCGGCGGGCTTCTTCCTGGCCTTGGCGATCTCCTGGAGGACGCCGACCTTGCCGAAGTCGAAGTCGGCGGTGAGTTTGTCCAGGCAGTCGTCGAAGCGCCGCTGCAGGTCGGCGGCCGGGAAGTTCTGCAGGACCTCGTTGGTCGCGATGAGCTGCGCGACGCGCTGTCGTTCGGAGGGGTCCACGGTGCCGTCCGCGGCGGCGACGAGGGCGCACATCGCCATGCTCGCGTCGCGGAAGGCGCCGCTCTTCAGGTCGTTCTTCTTGGCGACGAGCTGCGTCTGCATCGTCGCGGCCGAGTCCTTGATGCGGTCCCAGAGGGCCACGGTCTCTCCTCAGGTGATGGTCCGGCGTTCACCGAGGAGGTAACGAAGGACGCGCGGCGCGAGTGCCGCGCCGCACGGCGGCCGTGCCCTCGCGTCAGACCGCCGTCGTCAGCGCCTCGTACTGCTCGTCGGTGAGCCGGATGCCCGCGGCGGCGATGTTGTGCTCCAGGTGCACGACCTTGGACGTGCCGGGGATGGGCAGCATGACCGGGGAGCGCCGCAGCAGCCAGGCGAGGGCGAGCTGGGACGGCTGGGCGCCGTGCGCCTCGGCGATGCGGTCCAGGGGGCCGCCCTTCCGCGCCAGTTCGCCCGTGGCGAGCGGGAACCAGGGGATGAAGCCCATGCCGTGCCGCTCGGCGTGGGCGAGGACGTCCTCGGCCGCCCGGTCGGCGAGGTTGTAGCGGTTCTGGACGGAGACGATGGTGGCGGTCCTCGCGGCCTCGTCGATCTGGGCCGTGGTCACCTCGCTGAGCCCGATGTGCCGGATCTTGCCCTCCTGCTGCAGCGCGGCGAGTTCCCCGACCTGGTCGGCGATGGGCACCTCGGGGTCGACGCGGTGCAGCTGGAGCAGGTCGATGCGCTCGACGCCCAGGTGGCGCAGGCTCAGCTCCACCTGCTGCCGCAGGTACGCGGGCCGCCCGACCGCGACCCACTGTCCGGGACCGGGGCGGGTGAAACCCGCCTTGGTGGCGATCACCAGGTCCTGCGGATAGGGGTGGAGGGCCTTGCGCAGGAGCAGTTCGGCAGTGAAGGGGCCGTAGGCGTCCGCGGTGTCGATGAAGGTGACGCCGAGGGTGACCGCGCGCCGCAGGACCCGTACGGCCTCGTCGGGGTCCGCGGGGTCGCCCCACACGCCCTCGCCGGTGAGCTGCATCGTCCCGTAGCCCAGCCGGTGGACGGGCAGGTCGCCGCCGAGGTCGAAGGTGCCGGAGTCGCGGGCGTCGGCCTGCGCGCTGGTGGATGTCATGGGGGTCTCCTCGCGTCGTGCCGGCGGACGGCTGCTCACCAGCTTCAGGGGCGGCGCCCGCTCCCCGCTCGGCGGACTACGCCGACCGGCGCCCCCGGCCGGTCCCTCAGCTCACCGCCTGCCCGCCCGGGGCGTACGTCACGGCCGAGGCGGCGGCGACGATCAGCAGCTGGCGTGCCGCGGTCCGGGCGGCCTTGCGGGGGCCCGCGTCGGAGCCGAGGACCGCGCCGACGAGGAACGAGGCGAGGGCCGTCACGGCGGGGACGCCGCCACCGCGGCCGTCACGGCGGGGACGCCGCCACCGCGGCCGTCCCGGAGGTGAGGGACCACGGCGGCAGCGGCACGAGGGCCCCCCTCGTGAGGAGCAGCGGCAAGCCGACGGCAGCGACCATGGGCGATCCGGCCTCCTGGGCGCTGACGCCGAACAGGATGCGCAGGGTCGTCTGCCAGTTGGTGCGCTTGGCGGCGGCGATCCCCCGGCCGGCCCGGACCGCGGGCTCCTTGTCGAGGCCGCGGTCGCGCATGTGGCGCGTCATGTGCGCCGGCACGACGGGGGGACGACAGCGTCCACGCCCGGTGGAGGGCGTCCTCCTCCCCCCTGTACCGCCGGTGATCTCCCGCCGCCCGCGTACGGAGACCCCCGCGGCCATGGACAGCGCGCCGGCGAGCAGGCACGCGAGGCCGGTCAGCCGTACCGTCCCGGGACCGGCGCTCGCGCCCGCGACGCCGAGGATCAGGCAGAGGTTGGTGACCAGGCCGTCGTTGACGCCCAGCAGGGCGGCCCGGATGCCGCTGCCCGCGACGCGGTGGGCGGTGCGGGCGAGCCCGGCGAGTTCGGCCGGCGCGCGGCGGCGTCGCCCCGCGCGCCGCGCCGGGCGGGGTCCCAGCGCGGCGCGAGCACCGACCGGTCAGGACCCGTCGATGCGATGCGCAGCCTCCTCGCCGTTCGTCGCATCAGGCCACGGTCGTGCCCGGTACGGGGGCGGCGAAGGGCGGCGGGGCGGTGTGCCGGGCCCGCCGCGGGAGCGGGCCGGCCGTCAGCCGACCGCGTCCTTGAGGCTGTCGTGACCGGTGGCGGCGAGGATCGACTCGCGGACCTCGGGGCAGCCCTGCTGCGCGGCGGCGTCGAAGTCCGCGGCCGTGCGCGGCTGCTGCTCCGGGTGGTCGGAGACCCAGGTGGCCAGGTCGATCGCCAGGGCGGCCTGCGCCCCGACGTCGGAGCCGATGCCCTTCACCTTGGGCTGCTCATCGGTGAGGAAGGCGCAGAAGGCCGCGGCGTCGACCGGGTTGCCGTCGCCGCCCTTCGCCGGGTCCTCCGCGGAGGCGCTCCTCGACGCGCTCGCGCTCGCGTCCGGCCCCGGCGTGCCGGCGGAGGGCGAACCGCCGCCCGCTTCGGCGCCCTTGCCGCCGCACGCGGTCAGGAGCAGCAGCAACAGGGCGGCGGGCATCGCGTACTTCATGGTTCCCCCTCCGTCGGAACGCCCCCACGACGTCCGGTACCGCAATCCAACGCCCTCCTCCGGCGCGTGTCCCGCGGGCACACGGGTCCGGTACCCGGCGGTGACGATCCCGGGACGTCGCGGCCGTCCGGCCCTGCGCCCGCTATTGGTTGACGCTTCATCACCGGGACATCCGCCGAGGCTCGACGCGTCACCGCGGTTCGGGAAAGATGAGCCGGGCATGTCAATCAGGCCGTGCACTCCCCCACCGCGGTCGACCAGGAGGAAGCAAGTGAAGAGAAGCTCGCGTATCGGCAGGGTCCCGGCTGTCGTCGGCGGCGCGGTCGCGCTGGTGATCGCCCTTCCGGGGACGGCGTTCGCCGCCCCGCCCCCCGCCCTGCCCGCCAACGCGGACGGCCTGGAGCAGACGTTCCAGCCGGCGTTCGACTACGACACGGACGGCTGCTACCCCACCCCCGCCATCGGCCCCGACGGGACCGTCAACCCGGGCCTCAACCCCACCGGCGCCCTGAACGGCAACTGCCGCGACCAGTCGGACCTGGACAACACCAACGGCTACGCCCGCTACAAGTGCAACAACGGCTGGTGCGCCATCATCTACGGCCTCTACTTCGAGAAGGACCAGGCCATACCCGGCATCAGCCTCGGCGGCCACCGCAACGACTGGGAGCACGTCGTGGTCTGGGTGAAGGACGACCAGGCCCAGTACGTGTCCACGTCGGCGCACGGCAACTTCAACATCTACGGCCGCGACCAGATCCGCTGGGACGGGACCCACCCCAAGGTCGTCTACCACAAGGACGGCGCGAGCACGCACTGCTTCCGTCCCGCCAACACCAACGACGAGCCGCCGGAGAACCACTACCACGGCTGGCAGTTCCCCGACCTGATCGGCTGGAACGGCTACCCCGCGGGCCTGCGCGACAAGCTGAGCCAGGCCGACTTCGGCAGCGCGGTCTTCGGCCTGAAGGACGGCAACTTCAACGGCCACCTGGCCAAGGCCAAGCCGGCGGGCATCCCGTTCGACCCGAACGCCTGACGCGTGCGCCGGGACGGGGCGGCGCACCGCCCCGCCCCGTCCCGGTCACGGCCGTGTCAGACGGCGTCCAGCTCCGCGATCTCCTCCGCGGTGAGCACGAGTTCCACCGCGGCCACCGAGTCACGGATGGTCTCCGGCCGGCTGGAGCCGGGGATCGGGATCACGTAGGGGGACTTGGCGAGCATCCACGCCAGGCACACGCGCTGCGGGCTGACCCCGTGGGCCTGCGCGACCCGGGCGAACGGCGCGTAGGACGAGCCGAGTTCGCCCGCCTGGGAGATGCCGCCGAGCGGGCTCCACGGCAGGAAGGCGATGCCGAGCTCGTGGCACAGTTCGAGCTCCGGCTCGCTGGAGCGGAAGGCCGGGGAGAACTGGTTCTGCACGGAGACCAGACGGCCGCCCAGGATCTCGTCCGCCTGCCGGATCTGCTCCGGGTCCGCGTTCGAGACGCCCGCCATGCGGATCTTGCCCTCGTCGAGCAGGTCGCGCACCGCGCCGACGGACTCGGCGTACGGGACCTTGGGGTCGGGGCGGTGGAACTGGTACAGGCCGATGGCCTCCACGCCCAGCCGGCGCAGCGAGTCCTCGCAGGCCCGCTTGATGTGCTCGGGCGAGCCGTCGAGGGTCCAGCGGCCGTCGCCGGGGCGCAGGTGGCCGCCCTTGGTGGCGACCAGGACGTCGGAGCCGCGTCCGTGGGACGCCAGCGCCTTGGCGATCAGGGTCTCGTTGTGGCCGACCTCGTCGGCCCCCAGGTGGTAGGCGTCCGCCGTGTCGATCAGCGTGACACCGGCGTCGAGCGCCGCGTGGATGGTGTCGATGGACCGCGCCTCGTCCGGCCGGCCCTCGATCGACATGGGCATGCCGCCCAGGCCGATCGCGCTGACCTCGGTGGCGCCGATGCGGCGAGTCTCCATGTGTCCGTGGCCTTTCTCGGCTTGCGTCTCGTCTTGCGCACTGATGGCGTGCCGGCACGGCCGGAAACGGGTCGCAGCCGTGCGGGCACGCGGTCAAGCCTCGCCGGAGCTGCACCCACACGTCCAATAGAAGAAAGCGAACACATTCAGGAGCTAGGCTTCTGAATCATGGAGCTACGCCATCTGGAGTACTTCGTCGCGGTCGCGGAGGAGCACCACTTCACCCGCGCCGCCGAACGCCTCATGATCTCGCAGTCGGGTCTGTCCGCCTCCGTGCGCGCCCTGGAGCAGGAGCTCGGCACGCCGCTGTTCGTGCGCAGCACCCGCAGCGTGGAGCTGACCGCGGCGGGCCGGGCCCTGCTGGACGAGGCCTGCCGCACGCTGGCGAGCGTACGGGCCGCCAAGGAGGCCGTGGCCGCCGTGCAGGGCCTGATGCGCGGGGTGCTCACCATCGGCACCGAGCAGTGCCTGGCCGGCGTCGACGTGCCGGCGCTGCTGGCGCGCTTCCGCGCCCAGCACCCGGGCGTGGAGGTCCGGCTGCGGCAGGCCGGGTCGGCCGCCCTGGTGCAGGACATCACCAGCGGCCGGCTGGACGTGGCGTTCACGGCCCTGAGCGGCGAGGCGCCCGAGGGAGTGCGGCTGATGCCGATCACCCGGGCCCCGATGGTCCTGCTGTGCCATCCCGGGCACCGGCTGGCCGGGGCGGACTCGGCCGGCTGGGCGGACCTCGGCGGCGAGGAGTTCGTGGACTTCCACGCCGACTGGGGCGCGCGCGGGCTCACCGACCGGGCCTTCGCCGCGAACGGGGTACCGCGCCGGGTCGCCCTGGAGGTCAACGACGTGCACAGCCTGATCGACCTGGTCCACCACGGGCTCGGGATCGCCGTCGTGCCACGGCCCATCGCCCGCAAGGAGCACGCCGCGGGACTGCGCACCGTGACGCTGGACGGCGCCGAGGACCACGTCTGGGAGGTGTCGGCCGCCCTGCCCCAGGAGGACCGGGTCTCCCCCGCCGCCCGCAAACTGCTGTCCTACCTGCCGTGACGTCACCGTCCACGCCTTCGCCGGCGGCCCCGCCGTGGACCTGCGGGCACCCGCACCGGCGCGCACACTGGTGCCGGGCGCGCGGTGCCGCGCTCCCGGCACGTACCCCGACCCCGTTCTCCGGAGGGGCATGAACAGCACGGCCCACGACCCGTACGTCCGGGTGCGCGGCGCCCGCGAGCACAACCTGCGCAACGTCGACGTCGACGTCCCGCGGGACGCGCTGGCGGTGTTCACGGGGGTCTCCGGCTCGGGCAAGTCCTCGCTGGCGTTCGGCACCATCTACGCCGAGGCGCAGCGCCGCTACTTCGAGTCCGTCGCCCCGTACGCCCGCCGGCTCATCCACCAGGTGGGCGCGCCGGCGGTCGACGACATCCTGGGGCTGCCCCCGGCGGTCGCCCTGGAACAGCGCCGCGGGGCGCCCACCTCCCGCTCCTACGTGGGCACGGTGACGACCCTGTCCAACACGCTGCGGATGCTCTTCTCCCGCGCGGGCCGCTACCCGCCGGGGGCCGGACCCGTGGACTCCGACGCCTTCTCCCCCAACACGGCCGCGGGCGCCTGCCCGGTCTGCCACGGGCTGGGCCGGGTGCACAGGGCCACCGAGGAGCTGATGGTCCCCGATCCCTCGCTGAGCGTCCGGGAGGGCGCGATCGCCGCCTGGCCGGGCGCCTGGCACGGCAAGAACCTGCGGGACGTCACCCGCACCCTCGGGTACGACGTCGACCGGCCCTGGCGCGACCTGCCCGCGCAGGACCGGGAGTGGATCCTGTTCACCGACGAGCAGCCGGTGGTGACCGTGCACCCGGTGCGGGAGGCGGGCCGGATCCAGCGCCCGTACCAGGGCACCTTCCAGAGCGCGCGGCGCTACGTCATGCACACCTTCGCCGACTCCAAGAGCCCGGCGCTGCGCGCCCGCGCGGAGCGGTTCCTGGAGAGCTCGCTCTGCCCCGCCTGCGGCGGCAGCCGGCTGCGCCCGGAGTCCCTGGCCGTCACCTTCGCCGGCCGGAGCATCGCCGAGCTCAACGCGATGCACCTCGCGCGGCTCGCCGACGTGCTGCGCCCGGCCGCCCGCGGCGCGGTGGACGACCTCCCCGAGGGCCCGGAACGGCAGATCGCCACGACGCTGTGCGCCGACCTCGTCGCGCGGATCGAGGTCGTCACCGAACTCGGCCTGGGCTACCTCAGCCTGGACCGTACGACGCCCACGCTCTCCCCCGGCGAGCTGCAACGCCTTCGCCTGGCGACCCAGTTGCGCTCCGGGCTGTTCGGTGTGGTGTACGTGCTGGACGAGCCCTCGGCCGGCCTGCACCCGGCGGACAGCGAGGCGCTGCTGACGGTGCTGGTGCGGCTGCGGGAGGCGGGGAACTCGGTGTTCGTCGTCGAGCACGACATGGACGTGGTGCGCCGCGCGGACTGGATCGTCGACGTCGGACCCCTCGCGGGCGAGCGCGGCGGCCAAGTGCTCTACAGCGGCCCGGTGGACGGGCTGGAGGCGGTCGCCGAGTCCGCCACCCGCCGGTTCCTGTTCGCCGCGGGGCCCGATCCGGCCGCCGGGCGCACCGCACGGAAGCCGTCGTCGTGGCTGGGTCTGCGCGGCATCGCCCGGCACAATCTGCGCGGCGTGGACGTCGAGCTGCCCCTCGGGGTGTTCACGGCGATCACGGGGGTGTCGGGTTCGGGCAAGTCGACGCTGGTGGGCGTACTGGCCGGGGTGCTGACGGAGCACCTGGGGCCTTCCGGCACCGCGGACGGCGCGGCCGTTCGCGCGGACGCCGCCGAGGGCGACGGCGACGACGAGGCCTGGGAGGGCGCCGGCGCCGGGCCGGCGTTCGGCGTCCTGGCGGACGGCCTGCAGGCGGTGGACCGGCTGGTACGGGTGGACCAGAAGCCCATCGGCCGCACCCCGCGCTCCAACCTCGCCACCTACACCGGTCTGTTCGACGCGGTGCGCAAGCTCTTCGCGACCACCGACGACGCGCGGCGGCACGGCTACAAGGCCGGGCGCTTCTCCTTCAACGTCGCGGGCGGCCGCTGCGAGACCTGCCAGGGCGAGGGCTTCGTCGCCGTCGAGCTGCTGTTCCTGCCCGGCACGTACGCCCCCTGCCCCACCTGCCACGGGGACCGCTACAACGAGGAGACCCTGTCGGTCCGTTACCGGGGGCGGAACGTCGCGGAGGTGCTCGGCATGACCGTGGACGCGGCGGCGGAGTTCTTCACGGACGTCCCCGCGGTCGCCCGCAGCCTGCGCACCCTCCAGGAGGTGGGTCTTGGCTACCTGCGGCTGGGGCAGCCCGCCACCGAGCTGTCGGGCGGCGAGGCGCAGCGGATCAAGCTCGCCTCCGAGCTGCAGCGCGGCCGCCGCGGGCACACCGTGTACCTGCTGGACGAGCCCACCACGGGCTTGCACCCGGCCGACGTGGAGCTGCTGATGCGGCAGTTGCACGGGCTGGTCGACGCCGGCCACTCGGTCTTCGTCGTCGAGCACGAGATGAGCGTCGTGGCGGGTGCCGACTGGGTCATCGACCTGGGCCCCGGCGGCGGGGACGCCGGAGGGAAGGTCGTCGCCACCGGGCGGCCCGCGGAGGTGGCCGGGGCCGAGGGCAGCCGTACGGCGCCCTACCTGGCGCGCCGGCTGACGGGCTGACCGTTCCCTCCACGGTCCGCCCCCGGCTTCACACGGCCCGCCAGCCGCTCCAGCGCCGTACGGAGACCTCCAGGACGGGCCCCGCGGGTGGACGGCCCGCGTACTGGCCGTACTTGGCGGTCAGCAGGGCGACGCAGCGGGCGGCCGCTGCCGATCCGCCGGGCGGTCCGCCGACCGATCCGCCCACCGGTGGGAGGACGCGGGCCGTGCCGTCGGCGCGGGCCCACCACAGCAGGTCCCAGTCCTCGTCGTAGCGGTCGGCGAGCAGGCAGACCGACGGGTTGGCGTCGATGTTGGCCAGGCGTTTCAGGCGCGTGGTCCGTTTGGGTTTGTGGTCCACGGCCAGCGCGACCGTGTCACCGTCCACGGCGAAGACCACCGGCACCAGGTGCGGCACACCGGCGGCGTCGGCGGTGGCCAGGCGTGCGACGCGTGCCGCGGCGAAGCGCCCGCGCGCCTCACCGCCCGTCAGGGCCGGCATTGGGTCCTCCCCTCGTCGTGGCCCCGCCGGGTCAGCGGAACCGGTCGGCCAGCGCGGCCATTTCGTCCAGGTGCTCCAGGGTCTCCCGTTCGGGCAGCGTCGGCAGGTGGAGCAGCACCCGTTCGACGCCGAGCCGCTGGTAGCCCTCGAGCTGCTCGGGGCCGCCGCGGACCCCGTACACCGTCACGGGCACGTCGCGTCCGGTGACCTCGCGCAGCCGCTCGATGCGCGGGCCGAGGTCGTCCGGCGCGTCACTGTTGGCGAGCCAGGCGTCGCCGAACTCGGCGACCCGGCCGAACCCGCCCTCGCCGCCGCCGACGTAGATCGGCGGATGGGGCCGCCGTACCGGCTTGGGCCAGGCGAAGACGGGGTCGAAGTCGACGAACCGGCCGTGGAACTCGGCCCTGTCCGCGGTCCACAGCTCGCGGATGGCCCGCAGCCGTTCGTCGGTGAGCAGGCCGCGCGTGGCGGGGTCGGCGCCGTGGTTCCTCATCTCCTCGCGGTTCCAGCCGACGCCGACGCCGAAGACGGCACGGCCGTCGGAGACCAGGTCGAGGGAGGCCACCTCCTTGGCCGTGTGGATCGGGTCGCGCTGCGGGATCAGCGCGATCCCGGTGCCCAGCAGCAGACGCCGGGTGACGGCGGCGATCACGGAGAGGGCGACGAAGGGGTCGAGGGTGCGGTAGTATACCTCCGGCAGCTCGCCGCCCATGGGATAGGGGCTCTCGCGCTTGACGGGGATGTGGCTGTGCTCGGCGATGAAGAGCGAGTCGAACGCCCGTTCCTCCAGGGCGGTGCCGAGCGGGGCGGGGCGGATGCCCTGATCGGTGATGAACGTGGAGATCCCGATGTACACGACGGCTCCATGGGTCGCGGCGAGCGGATGACACCGCTGTGCTGCCTACCCCGCCCGGGTGGCCGCGCGACCACGACCACCCGGGAGGAGCATCGCGCCGGGCGTCCCTCAGCCGGCCGCCACTGGACGCGCGGTCACCGGCGCCCGCTTGCGCCGGTGCAGTTCCACGGCAAGCGGCGCGGCGGTGAACACCGAGGACCAGGTGCCCACGGCGAGCCCGATGAGCAGGGCCAGCGCGAAGTCGGCGAGCGATCCCTCCCCCAGCACGGCGAGCGCGGCGAGGATGAACGCCGCGCCCATCCCGGTGTTCACGGTGCGGGGCACCGTCTGCAGGACCGCCGCGTTGGCGACACGCGCGAAGGGGCGCCTCCGGTCGCGCCGGGCCAGTTCCCTGACCCGGTCGAAGACGACGACGGAGTCGTTGACCGAGTAGCCGACGACGGTCAGCAGGGCCGCGACGAAGACGCCGTCGACGGGCTTGCCCAGCCAGGCGAACACCCCCACGAGGACGACGACGTCGTGCGCCATGGCGACCACCGCGGCCGCGCCGAACGTCCACCGGAACCGGGCCGCCAGGTAGACGAGTTGGGCGGCCAGCGCCACGGCGAGGGCGATGACGGCACCACGCCGCAGCTCCTTGCCGATGCCGGGCCCGACGGACTCGTCACGGAGTTTCTCCGCCTGCCCGCCGAGGCCGCTGATCGCCGCGGTGACGCGGTCCTCCTCCGCCTCGGTCAGCTTCGCGGTGCGCACGGTGAGACGGTCGTCGCCCGAGGTCTGCACGACGGCCCGGGGGAATCCGGCAGCGGCCAGGACCTCGCGCGCCCGGTCGGCGCCCACCGGCCGGTCCGTGGCGTACTCGACGAGCCGGCCACCGGTGAACTCCACCCCGAGGTCGGCACCCCGCACCAGGACGCCGGAACCCGCCAGGACGAGGACCGCCGCCGACACGGCGAGCCAGCGCCGTGGGCGCCGCATCAGGTCGGGGTCGCGCCGGGTGATCCGCTCCCGTACGGCGCCGATGCCCGCGATGCCGGACAGGTGCGGGCGCCGTCGGACGCAGCGGCGGGCGACGGCCGTTTCGGCGAGGGCCCGGGTGATCACCAGCGCGCTGAGCATCGACGCGAGGACACCGATGCCGAGGGTGACGCCGAAGCCGCGCACCGGCCCGGAGCCCAGGAAGAACAGCAGCGCGGCGGCGATGAGGGTGGTGACGTTGGTGTCCGCGACGGCGCTGAAGGCCTTCCGGAACCCGGCGGTCAGCGCGGACCCCAGGCTCGCACGGCGCCGTGCGGCGTACTCCTCGCGGGCCCGTTCGAAGACGAGCACGTTGGCGTCCACGGCCATGCCGATCGCCAGGACGAATCCCGCGAGCCCCGGCAGGGTGAGGGTGGCGCCGAGGGCGGCCAGCGCGGCGTAGGAGACCAGGCCGTAGCAGGCGAGCGCGACCACGGCCAGGGCGCCGACGAGGCGGTAGACGGCGATGACGAACAGCGAGGTCAGCACGGTGCCGATGCCGGCGGCCCAGACGGCGGCCGTGACGGCCGCGGCGCCGAGGGTTGGGCCGACCGTGCGCTGCTCGACGGTCTCCACGGGTACGGGCAGGGCGCCCCCGCTGATCAGCAGGGCCAGTTCGCGTGCCTCGGCGTCGTCGAACGTGCCCGTGATCCGGGTCGAGCCGCCGGTGATGCCGGTCCGGCAGGCGACCGACGGGTCGACCTGCGGGGAGGAGATCACCTTGTCGTCCAGGACGATGGCGACGCGACGCGACGGGTCGCCCGGGGTACGGCAGGCCGCCTCGCCGGTCAGGCGCGCCCACGCGTCCCGGCCCTCCCCCTTGAAGTCGAGGTCGACGTACCAGCCCGCACCCGTGTCCTGGTCGAAGCTGGCGTGCGCGCCCTTGACGTCACCGCCGGTCAGGGAGGCGGCGCGGAGCCGGAGCGACTGGCCTGACTCGTCGGCGAGGACGCGCTCCGCGGGCCGCTTGGGCAGCGGGGTGGTGACGGCGTCGCCTTCGGAGGCCGTGCCGAGTACGGCGTGGAAGGTGAGCTGGGCGGTGCGGCCGAGGACGGCGGCGGCCTGCGCCGGATCCTGCACACCGGGCAGTTCGACGATGATCCGGTGGTCACCGGACTGCACGATGGCGGGTTCCGCGACGCCGAGGGCGTCGACGCGGCCGCGCAGCACCTCGACGGTGCGGGCGGTGGCCTCGGCGTCGGCGGGCGCCGAGGGGGTCGAGCGGGTCTCCAGGACGATCTGGGTGCCGCCGCGCAGGTCGAGTCCGAGGCGGACCGGCACGGTGGCGGCGACGTAGAGGGACAGGACGACGGCGATGAGGGCGAGCAACGCCCGCACGCGCGTGGCGCGTGTCACGGGGGCCTCCAGCAGGCAGGGCGCAGCCGCACGGGGCGGCATGCGAGGGGGATGTGAGGGAGTGTCAGCTGCCTGGAGAGGAGGGCGGGGCACGTCCGCGGCAGGGTGACGCCTGCGCGGTCGCGGGGGCGGCGCCGGCCGCGGACGGTCGCGGCGTGACGGACCGCGGGCAGGTGAGGGCGGTCCGGGCGGAGGCGGTCGCGGCGTCGAGGAGCGGCGAGTGCCGCTCACCCGGGGCGTCGCGCCAGGACCGGGCGGACGCGGCACGGTCGGCGTACGGCCCGGTGGCGTACGGCCCGGTGGCGTACGGACCGGGGTCCCGGTCACCCGTGGCGGCGGGGGGCGGCGGGGCCTGCCCGGGTCCCGTCGCGGCGACGGCCGGGACGAGGACCCCGAGGAGGGCGAGCAGGGTGACGACCAGCGTCCCGGCGACCGCCGTCGCCGACCGGCGAGGGCCGCGCGGGCGGGCCGCGGGGGCACGGCGCGGTGCCATGCGGCACCTCCTCGTCGGTCGTCGGGGGTGGGGGAGGGAAGCGAAGTCCGGGCGGCGGGCTCACGCCTCGATGAGGCCGGCCCTTATCGCGTAGCGGGTGAGCTGCAGCCGGTCGTGCAGGCCGAGTTTGCCCAGCAGGTTCGCGCGGTGCCGGTGGACGGTCTTGACGCTGATCACCAGCGTTTCGGCGATCTCCTTGGAGGAGTGCCCCTCGGCGACGAGCTTGAGCACCTCCTCCTCGCGCGCCGTCAGCACGTGGTCCGGGGCCTCCTGGCCGTGGCGGGCACGGTCGAGGTAGTTGCGGATCAGGGCGGTGACCGCGCCGGGGTAGAGGAACGGTTCGTCGCGCATCGCGGCCCGGCAGGCGGCGACCAGGTCGCGGTCGGCGACCGACTTCAGCACGTAGCCGCAGGCACCCGCCTTGAGTGCCTGGAAGAGGTACTGCTCGTTGTCGTGCATCGTCAGCATCAGGATGCGCAGCCCCGGTTTCAGCGCGGCCAGGTCGCGGGTCGCCTGCAGGCCCGTGAGACGGGGCATCGAGACGTCCAGGATGGCGAGGTCGACGTCCTGGGCGCGGGCCAGCGCGATGGCCTCCGCACCGTCGCCGGCCTCGGCGACGACCTCCAGATCCGGTTCGCGGTCGAGGATCAGCCGCACCCCGCGGCGTACCAGGGCGTGGTCGTCGGCGAGGAGGATGCGGATCGGCGTCGGTCCGGCCGGGGTCATGAGCGGTCCCTCGGGGCGGGCACGGTCAGCCGGACCTGGGTGCCGGCCCGTGGTGTGGAGGTGATGTCGAGCGCGGCCCCGAGGAGCAGGGCCCGTTCGCGCATGCCGCGGATACCGGCGCCCTCGTGGACGATGCCGGTGCCGCGTCCGTCGTCGCTGACGCCGAGCACGACGCGGCCGGCGCTGTGGCGCAGGCTGACCTCGACCCGTGCGGCCTCGGCATGGCGGGCGACGTTCGTCAGGCTCTCCTGGGCGACGCGGTACAGCACGAGTTCCGTCTCGCGGTCGAGGGACGGCAGATCGGTGTCGAAGCGGCGCCGCACGCCCAGTCCGGTGTGCGTCGCGAAGTCGCCGGTGAGCGAGGTCAGCGCGCTGACCAGACCGAGGTCGTCCAGCACCGCGGGGCGCAGCCGGCGGGCGAGCCTGCGGACCTCGTCCAGGCTCTCCCTGGTGATCTCCTGCGCCTGCTGCAGTTCGCCGCGGAGCGGCTCGGGCGCCTGGTCGGCGGCCCGGGTCAGTTCGAGCAGGACGGCGGTCATGCTCTGCCCCACCTCGTCGTGGAGTTCCTGGGCGACCCGCCGGCGCTCGGACTCCTGCGCGAACAGGACGCGGGCGCTGCTGGTGGCCCGCTCCTCCTCCAGCCGGTCCAGCATGGCGTTGAAGGTACGGATCAGCTCGGGGACGCCGCCGTGGCCGCGCGTGGCCGGGAGCCGCTGCCCGGGGCGCAGCAGGTCGACGGTGGTCATCAGCCGGGTCAGCCGGTCCAGCGGGGCCAGGCCGACCCGCAGGAGCACGGCGTTGGCGACCAGCATGACGGCGAGGCCGCCGACCAGGATCACCGCCTCGGCCAGCACCACGGGTACGGAGACGGTCACCGGGGCCCACAACAGCAGCGCCGTGGCCGTACCCAGCACCATGGCGTTCAGCCCGAAGATCCGCCAGAACAGGGACACCTGACGTCGGCCTCCTTCTCCCGCTCTTCCCTCGTCGCGTCACACGCGCACACCTGCCGCCCGCCTCCGCGGATTCCGGCAGGCGGGCGCGACCGTCACGGTGACGGCCTCCGTCCAGCCTGCCCTCGCCCGGGTGCCCCGGTCGATGGGGTGCGACCCCCATCTCCGGCGTGGTCATGAGGTCGCCGGCGGGGCTCCGGATGGGGTCCGGTACCCACCGTGAATGGGTGTCACGGCCGATGGGCAGGCGCCGCCCCCTCGGCCAGGGTGGGAAGCGACCCCCCGCGTGGTCGCGGCCGGCGCCACCCCCGGCGCCGGCCTGCCGCGCGTCCCCTTCCAGGAAGGATCCCGCCGTGCCTCCCGACATCGCCCAGTCCGGACCGCGGCCCGAACCCCGGCCCGGCCCCCGTCCCGGCCGCATGACCGCGCACGAGGCCCGTCAGCGCCTCGAGCACGAGCGCAGCACCCGGCTGACCCAGCTCCGGGCCGTCGCCGAGGCCGGCTGGGCGGCGGACGACCACGTCATGGTCGTGCAGAAGGAGGCCATCCGGCGGGTGCTGGGGGAGATCGAGGCCGCGTTCGCACGCCTCCAGGACGGCAGTTACGGGGTCTGCCCCGACTGCGCCAAGCCCATACCGGCCGAGCGCCTGGAGATCCTCCCGTACGCACGCTGCTGCGTCGCCTGCGGGCGCCGTGCCGCGTGACCCGTGACCTGTGACCAGCCGGAGAAGGGAGAAGGGTGACGTGGTGAACCACCGGACCGCGGACGACCGCGCCGCGCATCTGTCCGCCGAGGACCTCGCCGCGCTGCGCGTGAGCCTCGACGAGCAACGCCTCTTCCGCCGGGAGCAGTTGCGGCAGGTGGCCGCGGCCGTGCCGGCCGAACCGCACCAGCCGCCGGGAGGGCGGGCGGGAGAGCGGGCGGCCGCACGGGAAGAGGTCCGCGCCGCGCTCGCCGCCGCGGCCCGGATGGTGCTCGCCGACGTCGAGGCGGCCCTGGAGCGCATGCGCGAGGGGCGGTACGGGTTCTGTCCGCTGTGCCGGGAGCCCATCCCGCTGAACCACCTGGTGGTCGTCCCCCAGGCCCGTTACTGCGGCCGCTGCCTGCAGGCGCGGGGGGCCGAGGGATGAGCGCGCCGTGGCTGCCGGTCCGCCGGCAGACGGGGTTCGCCATCGACCTCGGCAGTGCCCGCACGCGGGTCTGGGCCCTCGGCCGGGGCATGGTGCTCGACGTGCCCACGGTGACGTTCCCGGGCTCGGGCACCGTCCGCCCCGTCCGCCCCGTCCGCAGCGTCCGCCCCGTCCGCAGCGGAGTCATCGACGTCCCCGGCACCGCCCGGATGCTCGACCGGTTGCTCCGCCACCGGCTGCCCGGTCTCGGCCGCCCGCTGGTCGTGCTGACGGCGCCCGTCCTGGACGGCGTCGCCTACCGCGCGGCGGCCCGGGCCGCCGTGGAGGTCCTGCGGCCGCGCACCGTCCTGACGGTGCCCACGGCGCGGGCGGTGGCCCTCGCGGCCCGCGAGGACCTGAACCGCCCGCTGCTCGTGGTGGACGTCGGCGCCCACCTCACGGAGACGGTCCTGCTGGTCGACGGCGCGGTGACCGACGCGCACCGCGCGAAGCCCGGCACCGCCGACCTCGACGCGGACCCCGCTGCCGCCGCACGCCTCGTCGACGCGCTGGTGGCCACCGTGGCGACCGTGCTGGAGGAGGACCGGACGGCGGCCGCGCCGGCCGCCCTGGCGCACGGCATCCTCCTCGCCGGCGGGGGCGCACTGCGCCCCGAGGTCGTCTACCGTCTCGCGCGCCGGCTCGACGTCCCCGTCAAGGTGGTGCCGGCGCCGCACACGGCGGCGGTGCGCGGCGCGGCCGAACTCCTGGGATCCGCCCGCCTCCACCCGTCGTTCACCGGCAACGTCCGCGCGCCGGTGCCGGAGTAGGAGCCGGCGCCGTCCACCGAGTTGCAGGACCGGATGCGCGGTGGTGGCCTGAAGGTGTGTCGTGCCGGGGAGGCAGGGATGGCGACAGCGTCGATGCGTACGGTCCGGCTGTCCTCGAGGGACGTCCCCGCGCTCGGCCAGGGCACCTGGCACCTCGGTGCGGACCCGGGCCGCCGCCGCGAGGAGGTCGCCGCCCTGCGGCTCGGTGTGGACCTGGGCATGTCGATCGTCGACACCGCCGAGATGTACGGTGACGGCGCGGCGGAGGAACTGGTCGGGGAGGCCATCGCGGGACACCGTGCCGAGGTGTTCCTCGTCAGCAAGGTGCTGCCCGACCACGCCGACCGCCGTGGTGTCGTCGCGGCCTGCGAGGCGAGTCTGCGACGGCTCCGCACGGACATCCTGGACCTGTACCTGCTGCACTGGCGGGGGCGGCATTCGCTGGAGGAGACGCTGGCCGGGTTCACCGAGCTGATGGCCGCCGGCAAGATCCGCACCTGGGGGGTCAGCAACCTGGACGCCGGGGACATGGCCGAACTGGTCTCCCTCCCGGGCGGTTCCGCCGTCGCGGTGGACCAGGTGCTCTACAACCTCACCCGGCGCGGCATCGAGTGGGACCTGCTCCCCTGGTGCCGGCGCAACCGGGCCGGAGTGATGGCGTACTCCCCCATTGAGCAGGGCAGACTGCTGCGTTCCGCACCGCTGCTGGCCGTGGCGGACGGCCTCGGCGCCACGCCCGCCCAGGTGGCGCTGGCGTGGGTGCTGGAGCAGGGCGTGGCGGCGATCCCCCGCTCGGGGCGGCCCGAGCACGTGCGCGAGAACCGCGCCGCGGCGGACCTGCGACTCCCCGCGGAAGCGCTGGCGGCGCTGGACGCCGCGTTCCCGCCGCCCCGCGGGCCCGTGCCGCTGGAGGTGCTCTGAGGGGTGCCGTGCCCGGTCAGGGGGCCGACGGCACGGGTGCGGGTACCGGTACGGGTGCGGCGAGGAGCCGTTCGATGCCCAGGTCGAGGGCGGCTTCCAGGTGCGTGAGCGAGCCCGTCGACATCAGGATCGAGACACCGCCCTGGATGCCCGCGAGGAGGGCGGACGCGACATGGTCGGCGTCCAGCTCCGGTGAGATCTCCCGCTGCTCCTGCATGGCCCGGATGCCGGTGGTGATCTGGGCCTGCCACGAGGCGAGGAGTTCGCTGGTGACGGCCTGCGCGCCGGGCGTGGCGGGGCTCAGCTGCGAGATGAGCGTGCCGAGCGGGCACTGCTGCCCCTGCCGCCGGTAGCGGTCGACGACCGCGTCCCGCCAGTCGTACCAGGCCTGCCAGGAGGTGAGCGCGCCGAGGTGCGGCTGCTGGTCGGCCAGGACCCGGCCGGCCTCGTGACGGGCCACGGCGAGCAGCAGTTCCTCCTTGCCGCCGGGGAAGTAGTGGAAGAGCTGGCTCTTGCTGGTGGCCGTGCGGGCGCGGATGTCGTCCAGGGTGGTCTCGACCGCGCCTCGCTCGCGGATCTCCTCCGCGGCCCCCTCGACGATGCGCTGCCGGGTGGCGGCGCCCTTGGCCGTCAGTCGTGCTGCCATGCCTCCATCCTGCCACTTTTTGGACTTGCAGGTCCAATTTCCGGGTGGCACCTTGGCCGTTCCCAGCCGGTTCACGGAGAAAGGTGCGGAAACATGAGCAAGCGACTCACCGGGCGGACGGCCCTGGTCACCGGTTCCACCACGGGCCTCGGCGCCGCCATCGCGGCGGCCCTGGCTGCCGAGGGCGCGTTCGTCGTCGTCAGCGGACGCGACGCGGCCCGCGGTGCCGACGTGGTGGCACGCATAGAGAAGGACGGGGGCTCGGCGGCGTTCGTCGGCGCCGACCTGTCGGGCGGCGCCGACGCCGTCGGCCGCCTCGCCACCGACGCGCTCGCGGCGGCCGGCGGCCGGATCGACGTCCTCGTCAACAACGCGGCGCTCCTGCTCACGCCCACGCCGACCGCCGAGGTCCCGCAGGAGACCGTCGACCAGGCGCTGGCGGTGAGCGTGCGGTCGGTGTTCCTCCTCACCGGCCTGCTGGCGCCGCCCATGGCCGAGCGCGGCCACGGCGCCGTGGTCAACCTGGGGTCCATCAACGGCATGCGGGGCATGGCGCATTCGGCGCTCTACAGCATGACCAAGGCGGCCGTGCACTCGCTCACCATGTCGTGGGCCGCGGAGTACGGACCGCACGGGGTCCGGGTCAACACCGTCGCTCCCGGTCCTACCCTGACGGAGAAGGTCGCGGCGATGGAGGAGCACCTGACCCCGATCATCTCGCGCATGCCCTCGCGCCGCGCAGGCGACCCGGCGGAGGTGGCGTCGGCCGTCGTGTTCCTGGCGAGCGACGAGGCCTCGCAGATCCACGGCGCCACGCTCACCGTCGACGGCGGGTTCACCGCGGTGTAGCGACCGGCCGCCGACGGGTGCGCTCGTCCGGTGCTTGCCACAATGAGGGCATGACCAGCGCCGGTCGCTACGGTGAGCGCTTCTTCCGCCCGGAGGACGCCGGCGAGGGCGACCGCATCGACCTCGCCGCCGCCTCGTACGACGACACCACCCTCACCCGCCTGCGGCAGCTCGGGGCGGGCCCCGGGTGGCGCTGCCTGGACGTCGGCGCCGGCACGGGCACGGTGGCGCGCAGACTGCTGCGCGAGGCCGGGGTCAGCGAGGTGCTCGCGGTCGACCGGGACGTACGGTTCCTGGCGGCACGTCCGACGCCGGGCCTCACGGTGCGGCAGGCGGACGTCACCGTGGGCGGCTTCCCGCCGGGCCGGTTCGACCTCGTCCACGCGCGGTTCGTGCTGATGCACCTGCCGTCGCCGGAGCGGATGATCGCCACGCTCGGCGGCCTGCTCGCCCCCGGCGGCGTCCTGGTGGTCTGCGACGCCGTGGACCTGACCACCGCCGCCGCCCCCGACACGCCGTACACGCTGGCCATGCGGGCGATGTGGCGGGGGCTGCACGACACCATCGGCACCGACGTCTC
This sequence comes from Streptomyces sp. PA03-6a, assembly GCF_033792765.1. NCBI lineage: Bacteria > Bacillati > Actinomycetota > Actinomycetes > Kitasatosporales > Streptomycetaceae > Streptomyces > Streptomyces sp. PA03-6a. Next base: position 23,531 of record NZ_JARAVK010000003.1, read on the forward strand.
ACGGGTGCCGCGCTACCCCGGGATGCTCAGGGCGGCCGGGCTCCGATCGGTCGCGGCGGAGATCCACGTTCCGCCGCTCCTGCCCGGCAGCACGATCAGCCGGTTCTGGGCGGAGACCTGGAACCGGACCCGGTCCACCATGACCGCCACCGGCCTCGTCGACGACACCCTCGTCGACGAGGCCCTGCGCTACCTGGACTCACCCCAGTGCGCCGACCTGTCCCCCGGCATGCTCACGGCCTGGGGGCGGTCGCCCTCTGAGGACATCACCTGACCGGCCCACCGTGACGTGCGGGCACGCGCGACCACGACGAGGCTGGGCGATGGTGTAGTTGGAGGGCTCCGACTCTCCCCGTTCGAGCCCTCATCGCCATGAGTCGGGCCCCTGCCGCAACGGCGCGGCGGGGGCCTGCGGCATGCCCGGGCGCCCCTCCGCCGCGAGTGCTGCCCGCGGTCGGCGTACTGCGGCGAGACCGCTCTCCGCATCGACGAACTCGCCACGAGGAAGACGAAGAGCCCACTGAGCGACTGTCTGGAGTGCTGCTGCGCAGCCGGCGCATGATCGACCAGTCGCAGTACCAGTCACTCTGGAGAAACGGCTGGCCGGGGTGGCGCGTCGCGGTCAAGCGTGCGAGCCGTCCGGGTCGCGGGTCGCAAGAGCCTGGGTGCGCAAACCGCTGCGACCATGCCAGGAAGCGCGGGAGGGGGCCCGTTTCTGGGCATGCAAAAAGGGGCCGCCCGCGCCTGGCGGTCGGGCCCCGTGAGGTGGCGTCGAGCTTGGCGATCAGTGGGCAAGGCCGTCCCGTGCGCGTGCACGGATCCCCGCTCCTGGACCTAGCCATGATCAACACGCTGTGCGATCATCTGCCGGTGCCTGGTCACTGGACTGGTTCGGTCCTCTTCGCCCTTCTCGCTGTCGGCGCCTTCGCGTTGGCCGTCCGCGACTCCGTCCAGCGTAAGTGGATCACCGCGGTGCGGGACGCCTCGGGCGCGCTGGGCTTCGCCTGTATCAGCGCCGGTAACGAGGGCTACGCCGTCGCAACCGGTGAATACGGGGCGGCGTGCTTTTTCACGGTTTCGATGGCCGCCAGCCTGTTCATCCGGCGGGAGAACCGCAACAGGCAGACAGCGGCGTAGGCTCCTCGACCGGCCTCTACGGGGCTGCTGCTGGGTAGTGCCAGCTGCTGGCGCTCGCCCTCGGCACGGTCGAGGCGTAACCCTTGATCCACGCCTTGCGGAGCAGCGACGAGGCAGGGTACGGGCACACAGTGGCGCGCTGGCCGGTCCCGCCGGCCTCCGCCCCTGCGCGATCGCGTGCGTGATGTCGGCCCGCATGCCCATGGCGTCACCTCTCGTTCTGGTGGTCGGCCTCGTTCTTCCGGGCCCCGGCCGCCCAACGCTGCTCGCGTCCGCGGTGACGTGCGATGAACTCGACCTGAGTGAGGCGGCCTCCATGCCCTGTGCGAGCTGCCAGGCAATGACGCGGAGGAGTCGGGCCTCTACGTCGGCGTACTGGTCGGCGGTCTGCGCGGCCAGGTACTCGACCTGATCAGGCGGCACCGGCACTGCGCCTCCCCTGAAAGTTGTGCGAGGCAGTGATCTACGGGCCGGCCACTGAACTTGAACTCGTGATGTCGGTCGGCTCGTGGTGGCGGCGTCAGGGTCCGAGACTGCTGGCTGTTGCCCTCCGAATCCCGCAGTGGATGACGATACAGGCGGGTGTTGGCGCGGTCTTTGGCCGTTGGCTTGCCCGGGCTGGGGTCGAGCATGGCGTGGAATCGGGCCGGCTCCTGCCTTTACGCCCTGGCGGTCGCGCCGGCTTCGCGAGTACGGGACCGCTCGGGCGCGCTGGGCGGGACGACCGCGGGCGTGCCGTCGGCGAGGGCTTGGCCGAGCGAGATGATCCGGGGCGCGGTGCCGTCGGGGACGTCGACGATGCGGGCGGATACGTCATGGCCGACGGCCGGCGGCGTAGGGTTGCCGGCGGTCATGGCTGAGAACTCTGGTCATGGTCGGGTTGGGCCCGTCAGGCGGTGAAGTCGCAAGCCGTTCGTCCGAAACGGCGGCCTCACGCCCGCGGTTTGACCCGGGCGAGGTCGAACTCATCGTCCCACTCACCGCCGGATGACGGGCTCGCGGCAGATCGCCCGGTCGCGCCGGACCGCGACCCGCCCACGGACCTGCCCCGGTCAGCCATCAGCGGCACCCGCCAAGTCCCCCGGCACCAGGGAGAACAGGACGAGGTCGACGCGGCCGGCGTGCACGAACCCCGCGTTGCGCAGGACGCCTTCACGGCGCAGGCCGGCCTTCGTGGCGACGCGCTGGGAGGCGGTGTTGCCCGTGGCCGCGCGGAGTTCCAGGCGCTGGAAGCCCTGTTCGGTCAGCAGCCAGGTCGCGAGGGTCCGGGTCGCCTCCGTGGCGATGCCGCGTCCCCTCGCCCAGGGGGAGACCCAGTAGCCGACCTCGCTCGTCAGCGCCCGCCGGTCGGTCCGCTTCAGGCCGACGGTGCCCAGCAGTCGTCCGCCGTCCGCGTCGGTGACGGCGAAGTGGATGCCGTCGCCGGACTCGCGCAGGGCGTGGGAGACCGTCGTGCACCAGGCCGTCGCGTCGTCGAGCGTGTAGGGGCGGGGCAGGGGCAGCCACCGCTGGGTGTGGGGGTCCTCACAACTGGCCCGGGTGTCGTGGGCGTCGTCCGGGGCGAACGCGCGCAGGAGGAGCCGTTCGGTGCGCAGGACCGTGTCCGGGAACACATCCGTCTCCGTCGTTGCCTCCGTCCGCCGCCCGCCGCCCACCGCGGGGTTGGGCAGACGCTAGCAGCACGCCGCGCCGTACCGGCACCCCGCAGGGGCTGTGACGCACTGTCACGGCCCGCGCGGTACGTGGTGACCGGTGCACCGATACGACATTTCGGACTTATCGCCGCACTTGCCGCATATAACTCTCCAACTGAGAGTAGGCCCTTGACACTCCGCCCCCCGAGGTTCATGGTTCCTCACATCGCTCGTTTAAACCGGTTCAAACACGAGGTGACGAGATCCCTTCGCGTTGGTTGCCCCGGTATGCGAGTGCAAGAACGTGCTGCCTCCGGCGCCGAAGGTGCCGCCGGACGGTGTGCCCCTCGGGGTACGCCGGCCGACGGGACCCGCGGATGCGGATGTGGCGCCCTTCCGCCGCCGTACACGGAGAGTCCGCATGGCCAGACGCCCCACGATCGCCGATGTCGCCCAGCTGGCGGGTGTGTCCAGGGCGACGGTCTCCTTCGTCCTCAACGACCGCCCCGGCGTGGCCGCCGCGACCCAGGAACGGGTCCGCGCGGCGGCCGAGAAGCTGGGCTGGACGCCGAGCCGCAGCGCCCGTGCGCTGTCGACCGGGCGGGCCAGGGCCGTCGGCCTGGTCCTGACGCGCGAACCCGACCTGATCGGCACCGACCCCTTCTACCCGGCCTTCATGGCGGGCATCGAGTCCGTCATATCCGAGTCCGGTGACGGCCTCATGCTGCACGTGACGGGCCCCCGCAACGAGATGGACACCTACCGCCGCCTGGTGGACGACCAGCGCGTGGACGGGGTGTTCCTCACCGACCTGCGCGTGGGCGACCCCCGCCCCACGCTGCTGCGGGAACTGGGCCTGCCCGCCGTGGCCGTCGGCGCCGACGACGGCGTCGAGGGGATCGCCACCGTGAACCTGGACGACCGGCCGGTGGTCGCGGGCGCCGTCCACCACCTCGTCGGACTCGGCCACCGCCACATCGCCTACGTCGCGGGCCCCGAGGAGTACCTGCACGCCCAGCGGCGGCTGGGCGCCTGGCGGGACGCGCTCGCGGAGGCGGGCCTGCCCCCGGGCCCCGTGCTGCCGGGCGGCTTCACCGCCGAGGGCGGCGCGCTCGCGACGCAGGCCCTGATCACGCGGGGCGACCGGCCCACCGCCATCGTGTACGCCAACGACCTGTCGGCCACCGCGGGCATGGCGGTCGCGCAGGAGGCCGGTCTGCGGCTGCCCGACGACCTGTCGGTGGTCGGCTTCGACGACGTACCGCTGGCCTCCTGGACCAGACCCTCGCTCACCACCTGCCGTGCCGACGCCGCCACCTGGGGCCGCGCCGCCGCACTCGCCCTGATCGAGACGATCGAGCAGGGCACCACCCCGCACGTGGAACTGGACCCGGCCGCGCTCATGGTGCGCGGCTCCACGGGCCCGGCCCCCGCCGGCACCACCCGCCCCTGAACGCGCGCCCGACGCGCCCACGACGTTCTCCGCTCCCCGGAGGGCCGTCACCGAGGCAGGACGACGCCCCGGAACGGCCTCTCCCCACCCCTTGAGAACCCGGAGCCACCGCAATGAAGAAAACCCTCCTGACCGTCCTCTCGGCCGTCGCCCTGACCGTGCCCCTCGCGGCGTGCGGCAGCGGCGGGTCGGACACCGCCGGGGGCGGCGACGCCGCCCACGGGCCGATCACGGTCTGGTACTCCAACAACGCCCAGGAGGTCGCCTGGGGCAAGAGCATGGTCGCGTCCTGGAACGCCGCCCACCCCGACGAGAAGGTGAAGGCGCAGGAGATACCGGCGGGCAAGAGCTCCGAGGAGGTCATCGGCGCGGCCATCACGGCGGGCAACGCCCCGTGCCTGATCCTCAACACCGCCCCCGCGGCCGTGCCCGGCTTCCAGAAGCAGGGCGGCCTGGTGGCCCTGGACGACTTCCCCGGCGGGGAGGCGTACCTCAAGGCGCGGACCGGCGACCGGCTCTCTCAGTACGCGTCGCCCGACGGCAAGCACTACCAGATGCCCTGGAAGAGCAACCCCGTCATGATCTTCTACAACAAGGACCTGTTCAAGAAGGCCGGGCTCGACCCCGAGCACCCCAAGCTCTCCACTTACCAGGACTTCCTGACCACCTCGCGCGCCCTGGTGAAGGGCGGTGTGCACGCCGCCATCTGGCCGGCGCCCACCTCCGAGTTCTACCAGTCCTGGTTCGACTTCTACCCGCTCTTCGCGGCCCAGACCGGCAAGCAGCTCGTCGAGGACGGCAAGGCCCAGTTCGCCTCGCCCGACGGCGTCAAGGCCGCCGAGTTCTGGAAGACCATGTACGCGGACCACCTGGCCCCCAACGAGCAGTACAACGGTGACTCCTTCGCCGACGGCAAGGCCGCCATGGCGATCGTCGGCCCGTGGGCCGTCTCCGTCTACGGCGACAAGGTCAAGTGGGGCGCCGTGCCGGTGCCCACCGCGACCGGCACCGAGGCCAAGGGCACCTTCAGCGACGAGAAGTCCATCGGCATGTTCACCGCGTGCAAGAACAAGGGCACGGCCTGGGACGTGCTGAAGTTCGCCACCAGCAAGGAGCAGGACGGCAAGCTGCTGGAGGCCACCGGCCAGATGCCGATGCGACAGGACCTCCCGGCGGCGTTCCCCGACTACTTCGCCTCGCACCCGGACTACAAGACCTTCGCCGAGCAGGCCGACCGCACCGTCGAGGCCCCGAACGTGCCGAACTCCGTCGAGATCTGGCAGACGTTCCGCGACGCCTACACCAAGTCCGTGATCTTCGGGAAGGGCGACGTCGAGAGCGCCTTCCGCGAGGCCGCGGGCAAGGTCGACGGCCTGGCGAAGCAGTGAGTCACGGCCATGTCCTCCACGCACCATGACGTCCTCCGCCCCGGGTCCGCCCGGGGCGGGGCCCGCCCCCGGGCCGGCCGTGAGCCGCGGCCGCGCCGGCTGCGGTTCGCGGGCCGGCAGCCGATCGGCCTGGCCTTCGTCTCCCCGTACCTGATCTACCTGGCCGCGATCTTCCTGTACCCGCTCGGCTTCGCGGTGTGGATCTCCTTCCACGACTACTTCTTCGCCGCGCCGGGCGCCCAGGTGGACCGCCCCTTCGTGGGGCTGGCCAACTACACGGCCGTCCTGACCGATCCGGCCGTGTGGCGTTCCTTCGGCAACATCGCGGTCTTCCTGGTCATCAACGTGCCGCTGACGGTGGCGGCGTCGCTCGTGCTCGCCACCGCCCTCAACTCCAAGCTGCGGGCGCGCACGTTCTTCCGGACCGCCTACTACGTCCCGTACATCACCGCCAGCGTCGCCGTCGTCGGCGTGTGGCTCTTCCTGTTCAACTCCAACGGCCTGGTCAACAAGGCGCTCGGGCCGCTCGCGCCGGACCCGTCGTGGCTGGTCAACTCGCACCTCGCGATGCCGACCATCGCGCTGTTCGTCGCCTGGAAGCAGCTCGGCTTCTTCATCGTGCTCTACCTCTCGGCGCTGCAGAACGTGCCCGGCGAGCTCTACGAGTCGGCCGCGCTGGACGGCGCGGGCAAGGTGCGGATGTTCTGGTCCATCACCGTCCCGGCGGTGCGCACCGCGACGCTGCTGGTGCTGGTCATGGCGACGGTGACGGGCGCGAACCTGTTCACCGAGCCCTACCTGCTGACCAGCGGCGGCGGACCCGACGGCGCCACCACCTCACCGGTGCTGCTGATGTACCAGCGCGGTCTGCAGCAGGGCCACCCGGACGAGGCCGCGGCGATCGGCGTGATCCTCGTCGTGCTGATCACCGGTATCTCCCTCCTCTACCGCCGTCTGCTGGAGAGGGACTGACATGGCCGACGCACACGCCCCCTCGCTCCTGCGCCACTCGGCGCACCACAGGCCGCACACGCACTCGCGCGCCCGCCGGATCCTGTCGCGGCTGGCCCTGCTCGCCGGGGCCTTCGCCTTCCTGTTCCCCTTCTACTACATGCTCATCGGCTCCCTGCAGCGCGAGCCCGACAGCAGCCCCGCCGGGGCCTTCCCGCAACCGGGGAACCTCTCCCTGCACAACTACGCGGAGATCAACTCGGCCATCTCGCTCGGCCGTTCCCTGATCAACTCCGGGATCTTCACCGGCGGCGTCATCGTCTGCACCACCGTCTTCGGTCTGCTGGCGGGGTACGCCCTGGCCCGGCTCCACTTCCGGGGCAAGGGCTCCACCTTCGCCCTGGTGCTGCTGGTGCAGGTCATCCCGTTCCAGCTGCTGATGATCCCGCTGTACGTGCTGATCGTCCGAGACTACGGCCTGGCCGACTCCTACATCGGGATCATCCTGCCGTTCGCGATCAACACCAGCGCGGTCTTCATCTTCCGGCAGTTCTTCCTGCAGCTGCCGCAGGCGATGTTCGAGGCCGCGCGCATCGACGGCGCGGGCGAGCTGCAGATCCTGTTCCGGATCGCGATCCCGCTGTGCAAGCCGGCGCTCGCCTCCGTGGTGCTGCTGAGCTTCACCGGGCCGTGGAACGAGTTCCTGTGGCCGTTCCTGGTCACCAAGGAGCAGGACATGCAGCCGCTGGCGGTGTCCCTGGCCAACTACATCAGCACGGTCTCCTCCGCCGCCGCCAACCCGTTCGGCGCCATCCTCGCCGGTGCCTGCGTACTGGCCGCGCCCGCGGTGGCCCTCTACCTCGTCTTCCAGAGCCGCTTCACCTCCACCGACCTCGATTCCGCCACGAAGGGCTGAACTCGCCGTGAACGACCGCACCACCAGCACCGCCCGTACCACCGGCTCCAACAGCTCCGTGCCCTACCGCCTGACCCGTGTCGGCGTCGTGATGTCGCCGCTGGCCGGCGAGGCCAACGAGGCCGAGGGCGTGCTCAACCCCGCGTCCGGCCGCACCCCGGACGGCACCCTGCACCTGCTGCCCCGCCTCGTCTCGGAGGGCAACGTCTCCCGGGTGGGCCTCGCCGAGGTCGTGATCGAGGACGGCGTGCCCACCGGCGTCGAGCGCCGCGGCGTCGTCCTCGCCCCCGACGCCGGCTGGGAGCGCGGCAAGAACAACGCCGGCGTGGAGGACCCGCGCACGACGTGGATCGAGGCGCTCGGGCTGCACGTCATGTCGTACGTCGCCTACGGCCCGCTCGGCCCCAAGCCGGCGCTGGCCGTCTCGAAGGACCTGGTCACCTGGGAGCGCCTGGGCCCGATCCAGTTCGCCTACCAGGCCGACCTCGACACGGACCTCAACCTCTTCCCGAACAAGGACGTGGTGCACTTCCCCGAGCCCGTCCCGGGCCCGGACGGCGAGCCCGCCTTCGCCATGCTGCACCGCCCGATGTGGGACCTGGGCTGGTTCCGTCCCGGGGAGGGCGTCCACCTGCCGGCCGGCGTGACCGACGAGCGCCCCGGCATCTGGATCTCCTATGTCCCGGTGGCCGAGGTGGAGAAGGACCTCAGCGCCCTGGCCCGCCCCCGTGACCACCGTCTGGTCGCGCTGTCCGAGCACCCCTGGGAAGAGCTCAAGATCGGCGCCGGCCCGGCCCCGATCCGCGTCGAGGAGGGCTGGCTGCTCATCCACCACGGCGTGTCCGGCACCATCGACGACCCCTTCGCCCAGCAGCAGAAGGTCAGCTACGCGGCGGGCGCCATGATCCTCGACCCGCAGGACCCGGCCCGGATCCTGGCCCGCACCGACGAGCCGCTGATGGAGCCGGAGACGGAGGAGGAGCGTTCCGGCACCGTGCCGAACGTCGTCTTCCCGACCGCGATCGAGGAGATCGACGGCGTGCGCTACGTCTTCTACGGCATGGCCGACGCCCACATCGGCGTCGCCCGCCTGGACCGTGCCGAGTGACCACGCTCGGTCTGGGCCTGGCCGGCTGCGGCGCGTTCGGCGCCTACCTGCTGGACGCCGTGGCCGACCTGCCCGGCGTACGCGTCGTGGCCTGCGCCGACCCCGACGGTGACCGTGCCGCCGCCCTCGCGCGGCGGCACGGCGCCGCCGTCGCCGCCGACGCCGCGGCGCTGGCGGGCCTGCGCGGGGTGGACGTCGTGGCGATCGCCACTCCCCCGGCCACCCACGCGGAACTCGCCGTCGGCGCGCTGCGCGCGGGCCGGCACGTGTTCTGCGAGAAGCCGCTGGCCGTGACGCTGGAGGACGCCCTGCGGGTGGAGGCCGAGGCCGAAGGCTCCACCGGCGTCCTCGTCGTCGACCACGTCCTGCGCTACAACCCCGTCCTGCGGATGCTCGAGCGGCTGCGCGAGGAAGGGCTGCTGGACCCGCTGGTGCGCTTCGCCTTCGAGAACGACGCCGCCGACGAGGACCTGGGCCCCGGCCACTGGTTCTGGGACCCCGCCCGCAGCGGCGGCATCCACGTCGAGCACGGCGTGCACTTCTTCGACGCCGCCCGCGCCCTCATGGGCAGCGAGCCCGTCGAGGTGCACGGCACGGCCGTGCGCCGCGAGGGCGGCCCGGTCGACATCGTCGTGGCCACCGCCACCCACCCCGGCGGCGCCGTCGCCACCCACACCCATTCCTTCACCCACGCCCACCGCGCCGAACGGCAGTTGATGCGCCTGGACTACGGCTTCGCCGAGGCCCGGGTCACCGGCTGGATCCCGACCCACGCGACGGTCACGGCCTGGACGGACGAGCAGGGCGCCCGCCGCTGGGAGGACCTGCCCGCGCGCGCCGCCGCGCTGCTGGCCGTACCGGGGCTGCGGCCGCACGGCGAGGAGCGGATCACCGTCACGGTGGAACGCGACGCGGGACCGGCGGCGCCCGCCCGCGGCCGCGGTGTGGAGCGGAGCGTCCCGCACCGGGTGACCTGCGTGGTCGACCTGGGCGGAGAGGCACGCAAGCAGCACGTGTACGCCGAGAGCGTGCGCGCCGCCTTCACCGACCTGCTGCGCTGCGCGACCGGGGGCGGCACCCCGGTGGCCGACGTGCGGTCCGGGCGGACCGCGGTCGCGGTGGCCGAGGCCGCCACGCGTTCCACGGAGACCGGCCGCACCCTGCCGGTCCCGTCCGGCCCGACAGGAGCATGAGGAGCACCGTGAGCACCACCCATCCCGCACCGGCCACGCCCTGGTGGCGGGACGCGGTCTGCTACGAGATCCACCCGCGTGCGTTCGCCGACGGCGACGGGGACGGCGTCGGCGACCTCGCCGGCGCCGCCGACCGCCTGGACCACGTGGCCCGGCTGGGGGCGGACGCGGTGTGGATCACCCCGTTCTACCCGTCCCCGCTGGCCGACGGCGGCTACGACATCGCCGACCACACCGCCGTCGCCCCCGACCTCGGCACCGACGCGGACTTCGACGCCTTCGTCGCGCGCGCCCACGGCCTGGGGCTGCGGGTCCTGATCGACCTCGTCCCCAACCACACCTCGGACACGCACCCCTGGTTCCGGGAGGCCCTCGCGGCCGGCCCGGGGAGCGCGGCGAGGGACCGCTACCTCTTCCGCACCGGACGCGGCGCGGACGGTGAACTCCCTCCGAACGACTGGGAGTCCGCGTTCGGGGGTCCGGCGTGGACCCGTGTCCCCGCACCGGACGGCGGCCCGGGCGAGTGGTACCTGCATCTGCACGCGCCCGAGCAGCCGGACCTCAACTGGCGCCGGCCGGAGGTCGTCGCCGACTTCGAGCGGATCCTGCGGCACTGGCTCGACCGCGGCGTCGACGGTTTCCGCATCGACGTGGCCCACACCCTCTTCAAGGCCCCGGGCCTGCCCGACGCCGGACCCGGGCAGCACCAGGACATCCTGCGCAACCACCTGCTGCCGTACCACGACCAGGAGGAGCTGCACCCGCTGTTCCGTTCCTGGCGCCGGCTGCTGGACACCCATCCGGCGCCGCCCGGTGCGGTCCCCCCGGGGCAGCGCGTGATGGTGGCCGAGGCCGCCGTGTTCGAACCGGCCCGGCTGGCCCGGTACGTCAGCCCCGGCGAGATGCAGCAGGCCTTCAACTTCGCCTTCCTGGAGTCCCCTTGGGACGGGACGGAGCTGCGCGCGGTCATCGGGCGGTCCGTCGCGTCGATGCGGGCCGTCGGGGCACCGGTCACCTGGGTCCTGTCCAGTCACGACGCGGTCCGCCCGGTCACCCGCTACGGCGGCGGGCAGCGCGGCCGGCGCCGAGCCCGGGCCGCCGCGCTGCTCATGCTCGCGCTGCCCGGCGCCGCGTACGTCTACCAGGGCGAGGAACTGGGGCTGCCGCAGGCCCACGTGCCGGACGACCGGCTGCGCGATCCCCTCTGGGAGCGCTCCGGCCACCGCGAGCGCGGCCGCGACGGCTGCCGGGTGCCGCTGCCCTGGGAGGGCCCGGCGGCTCCGTACGGTTTCAGCAGCGCCCCCGCTGACGCCTGCTGGTTCCCGCAGCCCGACGACTGGGCGGACCTGACCGTCCGGGCCCAGGAGGACGACCCCGCCTCGATGCTCGCCCTGTACCGCTCCGCGCTGCGGCTGCGCCGCGCCGCGCCGGTCCCGGCGGACGCGTCGCCGGTTCCGCAGGGGCCCGAGGACGGTTCCTGGTTCGCCTTCGACCGCGCGCCGGGGCTGCGGTGCCTGACCAACTTCGGCCCGGATCCGCTGCCCCTCGCGGAGGGGGACGAGGTGCTGCTGGCCAGCACACCGCTCGACGGCCGCTCGGTGCCCGCGGACACCACCGTGTGGCTCCGCCCCGCCGGGACCACGACCGCGGTCACGTCCTAGACGGGCAGTCCCGGGGCTGCGCCACTCGGCGAACGCCCGGCGGACGTCTCGTCCGGCAGCGCGACGACCACGACGGCGCCGGGCCCCGCCGCCGTCGGGCGTCGTCGGCCGCGATCCCCGGTCTCACTTCATCCGGGGAAGCGACTCCAGGGGCTTGAGGTCGGCGTGCTGCGCGGTGGCGACCAGCGCCTGCACCATGACGGACTCGGGATCCCGGCGGAAGGCGACCAGCCCTATCTCGGCAGCCCGGGCGGGCTCCACCATCGGGACCGCCCGCACCCCGGGCGGCACTCCCAGGGCATGGATCCACGCCAGAGGGGCGATCCCGGCCCATCGCCCGGGCACGACGTGCGCGATCAGCGAGGCGAACGAGTCGGTCTCCACCCTCGCCGTCGGTTCGGCCCCGGCCGCGGCGAAGAGGGCGTCCATGGTGCGCCGTCCCCGCATGGTCGATGTGAGCAGGCACAGTGGCAGGGCCGCCGCCTCCGCCCAGGTCGCCGTCGCGCCGCCGGCCGGGGCCCACGAGGCGTCGGTGAGCAGTGCGTACTTCTCCCGGTACAGCGGCACGGTGCGAAAGGCGGCGCGCACCTCGTCGTCCAGGTAGGTGACTGCGGCGTCGAGGGTGAAGTCCCTGAGCATCGTGAGGATGTCACTCGACGTCAGGTCGTTCACGATGTGCGCGGTGAGCAGCGGGTGCCGCGTGCACAACGGGTCGACCAGGCGCGGCACGGCGGTGGCCGCGCTGGGCACGACGCCGATGCGGATGCGGCCGCTCAGTCCGGTGCGCATGGCGGCGACCTCGCCCTCCATGGCGTCCCGGTCGGCCAGGATCTGCCGCGCCCACACCACGACGCGCTCGCCCTCGGCGGTGAGTCCGTCGAACCGCCGGCCCCGCTGGATCAGCGGGACCCGCATCTCCTCCTCCAGCTTGCGGATGCCCTCGGACAACGAGGGCTGGGACACCCCGCAGCTCTGCGCGGCGCGGGCGAAATGCCCCTCCTGCGCCAGGGCCACCAGGTATTCGAGCTGCCGGAAGAGCACGGCTGAGCACCTCTCAGGATTCCGCCGGCCGGGAGACGCGTCGGACCTGTTCCCGGGTTCCGAGCTGTATACCAAGTCGCTCCCGGCGGGCCGACGGCGCCCGCCTCCGCGAAGTGCCCGGAGCGCTCGTGTTCCCAGTGAACCGGTGAGTGCCGTGCGCGGCGAGTCGAGGATGCGGTCACGGCGCCACCGGGCGCGGAACGGGTGCCGCCCGGCGGGCGGCACCCCTGGCGCACGCCCTTGCGCACGCACCGCCGGGCGACGCTCCGCGTCAGGCGACGGGCTGGGTCACGCGCAGCCGCTCGGCGCCGGTGTACACGTTCGCCGAGCGGCCGCGCAGGAAGCCCACCAGGGTCATCCCCGTCTCGTCGGCCAGGTCCACGGCGAGGGAGGACGGCGCGGACACCGCGGCCAGCACCGGGATGCCCGCCATGGCCGCCTTCTGCACGAGTTCGAAGGACGCCCGCCCGCTCACCATGAGCACGGTGCCCCGCAGCGGCAGCAGCCCCTCCTGCAGCGCGTGGCCGACCACCTTGTCGACGGCGTTGTGACGGCCCACGTCCTCACGCAGGCACAGCATCTCGCCGTCCGTCGTGAACAGCCCGGCCGCGTGCAGCCCGCCCGTGCTGTCGAAGACCCGCTGCGCCGCCCGCAGCCGGTCGGGGAGGGTGAAGAGCACCTCGGAGCCGATCTGCGCGTCGTCGCCCGCCACGCTCCAGTGCTGCGTGGTCCGCACCGCGTCCAGGCTCGCCTTGCCGCACAGACCGCAGGAGGAGGTGGTGTAGAAGTTGCGCTCCAGGGAGAGGTCCGGGAGGCGCACACCAGGGGCCAGGACGACGTCGACGACGTTGTAGGTGTTGCCGCCGTCGTCCGTGGCACCGGCGCAGTAGCGGATGCCCAGCACGTCGTCCGGACCGTGGATGACGCCCTCGCTGACGAGGAAGCCCACCGCGAGGTCGAAGTCGCTGCCGGGGGTGCGCATGGTGACCGTCAGCGCGCGGCCGCCGACCCGGATCTCCATCGGCTCCTCGGCGGCCAGCGTGTCCGAGCGGTGCCCGGGCACCCCGTCCCTGATCCGCAGCACCCGCCGCCGCGCGGTCACCCGGCCCATGCCGCCGCCTCCAGTCGTACGACGACGGCCTTGGAGGTGGGGCAGTTGCTGACGTCCGCGACGCTGTCCAGCGGGACCAGGACGTTGGTCTCCGGATAGTAGGCGGCGGCCGACCCCCGGGAGGTGGGGTAGGGCACCAGGCGGAAGGACTCGGCCCGGCGCTCGCTGCCGTCGGTCCAGATGCTCACCAGGTCCACCATCTGCATCTCGGTGAGCCCCAGGGCCGCGATGTCCTCGGGGTTGACCATGACGACCCGGCGGCCGCCCTGGATGCCGCGGTAGCGGTCGTCCATCGCGTACGGGATGGTGTTCCACTGGTCGTGCGACCGCAGGGACTGCAGGATGAGGTGGCCCTTCGGTGCCCGCGGCATCTCGAAGTCGTTGCGGGTGAAGACGGCCTTGCCGCTCGGCGTCCGGAAGGTCATCGCGTTCACCGGGTTCGGCAGCTGGAAGCCGCCCGGTTCGGCGACGCGCCGGTTGAAGTCCGCGAACCCCGGGACGACCCGGGAGATCCGGTCCCGGACGGTGCCGTAGTCGGCCTCGAACTCCTCCCAGCCGATCGCCGGGGAATCGCCGAGCGTGGCCCGGGCCAGCCGGGAGATGATCGCCACCTCGCTCAGCAGGTCGGGGGAGGCGGGCGTCAGCTTGCCGCGGGAGGCGTGCACCATGCTCATGGAGTCCTCGACGGTGACGAACTGCTCGCCGCCGGCCTGGACGTCCCGGTCGCTGCGGCCCAGGGTGGGCAGGATCAGTGCGGTGTCACCGCACACGGTGTGCGAGCGGTTGAGCTTGGTGGAGATGTGCGCCGTCAGCCGGCAGCGGCGCATCGCCCGCTCCGTGACGTCGCTGTCGGGGGTGGCCCGGATGAAGTTCCCCGCCACCCCGAGGAAGAACTTCGCCTCGCCGTCGCGCATGGCACGGATGGCGTCGACGGAGTCGTGGCCGTGCTTGACGGGGGGTGTGAAGCCGAACTCCCGTCCCAGGGAGTCGAGGAAGCTCTGCGGCATCTTCTCCCAGATGCCCATGGTGCGGTCGCCCTGGACGTTGCTGTGGCCGCGCACCGGGCACGCCCCGGCGCCGGGCTTGCCCAGGTTGCCGCGCAGCATCAGGAAGTTGACGATCTCGCGGATGGTCGGCACACCGTGCTTCTGCTGCGTGACGCCCATGGCCCAGCAGACGATGACGCTCTTGGCCGCCAGGACGCGCTCGTGGACCTGCTCGATCTCCTCGCGGGTCAGGCCGGTGGCCGTCAGCACGTCGTCCCAGGAGGTCTTGCGGGCGTGCTCGGCGAACTCCTCGAAGCCCGTGCTGTGCTCGCGGATGAAGTCGTGGTCCAGGACCGTGCCGGGAGCGGCGTCCTCGGCCTCCAGGAGCAGCAGGTTCAGCGCCTGGAAGAGGGCGAGGTCGCCGCCCGCGCGGATGTGCAGGAACTGGTCGGCGATGACCGTGCCGCGGCCGATGACGCCGCGCGCCTTCTGCGGGTGCTTGAACCGCATCAGCCCGGCCTCGGGGAGGGTGTTGACGGCGACGACGCGTCCGCCGCCCCGCTTGGTCTCCTCCAGTGCGGACAGCATGCGCGGGTGGTTGGTGCCGGGGTTCTGTCCGACGACGAAGATCAGGTCGGCCTCGTGGATGTCGTCCAGGCTGACGGTGCCCTTGCCGACGCCGAGGGTCTCGTTCATCGCGGCGCCGCTGGACTCGTGGCACATGTTGCTGCAGTCCGGCAGGTTGTTGGTGCCGTAGGCGCGGGCGAAGAGCTGGAGGAGGAAGGCGGCCTCGTTGCCCACCCGTCCGGAGGTGTAGAACAGGGCCTCGTCCGGGGAGTCCAGGGCCCGCAGCTCCTCGGCCATCAGGGCGATGGCCTCGTCCCAGGAAATGGGCTCGTAGTGCTCCGCGCCCGGCCGCTTGACCATCGGTTCGGTGAGTCGGCCCTGCTGGTTGAGCCAGTAGTCGGACTTGCGGCCCAGTTCCTCGACGGTGTACCGCTCGAAGAACTCGCGCCGTACGCGGTGCGACGTCGCCTCGTCGTTGATGTGCTTGGCGCCGTTCTCGCAGTACTCGTTCATGTGCCGCTTGCCCGGTGCCGCCTCCGGCCAGGCACAGCCGGGGCAGTCGATGCCCTTGGCCTGGTTGACGTTCAGCAGGGTCAGCATGGTCCGGCGGGGCGAGGTCTGGCTCAGCGAGTACCGCAGTGCGTGCGTGACCGCGGGGAGACCGGTCGCCCATGTCTTGGGCGAGGTGATCTCCAGGTGCTCGTCCGTTGGGTCCTCCAGAGCGCTCATGCCTGCCCTGCCTTCCCGGCTTCCAACACCGCGGAAACCGCCGCGAATACCGATCCGCGCAAAAGCTAGACCCGCTTCACCGGCCCGTCAAAGAGGCCGTTCCTTTTGCTTGATAGGCGGCGCCGATCAAGCAAAACCAGCGGCTGACTCCCTGCTCGTCGCGGCACTGCACGCATCCGGGGGAACGCGGCGAGAAAGCGGGCGCAAAAAAGCGTCCCGCCATCCGGGGATTTCCCCGGGGACGTCCGTTCCGCCGCCCACGAGAATTCAGGGCCGGCTCCGCGCCCCTCTAGACGGCGATGGTCTGCTCGGTCCAGATGGTCTTGCCGCGCTCCCGGTAGCGGGTGCCCCAGCGCTCGGCGAACTGGGAGACCAGCAGCAGGCCGCGCCCGCCCTCGTCGGTGGTGCGGGCGTGGCGCAGGAAGGGTGCGGCACTGCTGGTGTCGGAGACCTCGCAGGTCAGCGCGCGGTCGCGGATGAGCCGGAGCTGGATGGGCGGTGCCGCGTACCGGATGGCGTTGGTGACCAGTTCACTGACGATGAGTTCGGTGGCGAAGCACTCGTCGTGCAGGGCCCACGCCGCGAGCTGACGTGTCGTCAGCGTCCGGGCGGTGGCCACGGCGGCGGGGTCGCACGGCAGGTCCCAGGTGGCGACGGAGTCGGAGCCGAGCGGCCGGGGGCGGGCCACGAGCACAGAGGCGTCGTGGTCCGGGTCCGCGGGGACCAGGGCGTCGGTGAGCAGCAGGCTCATGTCCTGGGGGGAGTCGCAGGGCGTGGCCAGCAGCCGTTCGAACTCCGCCCGGCCGGTCCCCTCCGGGTGGCTCTGCAGGAGCCCGGGGGTGCGGAGCACCAGCATGCATCCCGCGGGCAGTTCCAGGGTGGCCATCTCGAAGGACGGCCCGGGGCGGCCGAGCGGTTCGCCCGCGGGGGCGTCCGGGATCCGCACGGTGTGGTCGGGGTGGACGACCGCCGGCGGCGGATGGCCCGCCGAGGCCATGGTGCTCTGCCGGGTCACGGGGTCGTAGACCATGTAGAGGCAGGTGGCCCCGACCGGGGAGCCCGAGCCCGCGCCCTCGTGCTCCTGGGCGAGGTTGCGCACCAGGTCGTCCAGGCGGGCGAGGACCTCGTCGGGGGCCTGGTCCAGGTTGGCCAGGGTGTGCACGGCCGCCCGGAGCCGGCCCATGGTGGCGGCGGTGCGCATGCCACGGCCGGGGGTGCTGCCGCTGACGAGGGCGACGCGTGCGCCGGGCAGCGGGATGACCTCCGTCCAGTCGCCGCCGGCACCGGAACGCACCAGGTGGTGGGCCCACTCCACGGCGCTGGGCGCGGGCAGCCGCTGGGGCAGCATGCCGCGCTGCAGGGCGAGGACGGCGTTGCGTTCACGCACGTAGCGGTGGGCGTTGTCCAGCGCCATCGCGCCGCGGCCGGCGAGGTCGACGGCGAGCGTGAGGTCGTCGTCCTCGAAGGGGCCCAGGTCCGGGTCCCACCGGTGGAAAGTGACCAGGCCCAGCACGCAGTCGCGGACCAGCAGCGGCACCACCATCAGGGAGTGCACCCGCTCCTCCAGGATCCTGCCGCCCCGCACGGGGTCGTCGCCGATCCACGCGCTGTCCTGGCTGAGCCGGGGGACGAGGCGCGGCTCGTGGTCGGCGAGCACCTGCAGGGCGGGCGAGCCCACCAGGTGGGTGCTGACCGCACCCGTGGTGTACGCCCCGGTCCGGCCGCAGCGGGCGGAGGTGGCGGCGCGCCGCAGCCCGGTGTCGTCCGCGACCGGCCCCGCCGCCATCTCCTCGCCCCCGAGGAGGGGGGCCAGCAGGTCCACGTTCACGCAGTCGGCGAGTACCGGGACGCCCACCTCGGCCAGTTCCTGCGCCGTGCGGATCGGGTCCAGGGTGGTGCCGATCCTCCGTCCCGCCTCGGCCATCAGGGCCAGGCGCGCCTCGGCGAGGTGGCGTTCCGTGACGTCGACGACGGCGTCGGCCACGCCGAGGATGCGGCCGTCCTCCGACTCGAGCCGGAAGGCGGACGCCGAGTAGACGTGCTCCTTGGCGGGGTCGCCCGGCGGACGGCCGCGCTTCTCGAACGAGATCGCGGCCTCCCCGGTCCTGAGCACCCTGTTCATCACGCGCTCGGCGAGCTCGGCGCTGAAGTCGGGCCAGACCTCCGTGGGTCGCCGCCCGAGGGCGAGTTGCGACCGGTGGTCGTTCATGCCCTCCGCCGCCGGGTTGAACCGCATCAGCCTGAGCTGCGGGTCCAGCACGAACAGCCCGATGGGCGAGCGGGTGAACAGTGCCTCGAGGAGGGCGCGGTCGACGTCCGGGGAGAGGCCCGACACCCCTGTCAGCAGGTCGACGGTCAGGCGCGGGCCCGTCCCGTCGTCGCGCACGGCCCGCAGGCTCGGCCGGCAGGCCACCGTCCGCCCGTCACGGTGCCGGAGGAGGACGCATCCGGGCCCGGCGCACGCGCCGGATCCGGCGTCGGCGGTGCCGGGGGCGGGGACGGGGGCGAGCAGGTCCAGCGCGGGCCGGCCGAGCACGTCGTCCGCCGGGTGGCCGAGGAGGGATTCCGCCTCCGGGCTCCATGCGACGACCGTGCCATGGGCGTCGATCACCATCCGCGCCGCCGTGCGCCCCGCCGGCTCCTCGCGCCCTTCGCCGCGTTCCCGCGATGCCCAAGTGCCCATGACCGTCCCATCACGTTCCGGTCCTCAGGTTCCCAGTCTTGCGCAGGCGGGCGAGGTCACCACTCGGGGCCGCCTCAGCCGTGCAGGAAGGCCGTCACCTCCGCGAGGGACGGGACCTCGGCGGGTGTGAAGCGCCGGGTCTCGCCGCGGAAGGAGCGCACTTCCAGCCGGCTGCCGGGGTCCGCGCCCGGCAGTGCCGCCAGGAGGGCCTGGAGATCGGCGGCGCCGAACACCTTGAACGTCCGTGTCCGACGGTAAGGGGACGGCTGGACGTCGAAGCGGAGGTCCACGACCGGTTGCGGCCGGCGGGCCCAGTCGGCGTACGGCAGCGAGCCGTGTCCGTGGATCCGCGCGTCGACCAGGACCTCGGGATCCGCGTCACCGATCTCGCAGTCGAAGACCGGGAAGGCCGCGGCGACGCGGTCGGCGATGGCGGGGTAGGCGACGCAGCCCCGTCCGAGGGCCGGTGCGCAGAACAGCGCGTGGCTGAACGCCCCGACCGGCTCCGGCAGCGGCACCTTGTGGTGGGAGCGCCCGTCGAAGGCAAGGTCGCGACGGGTACGGACGAAGTCCAGGAAGGCGGACACCGCCGCGGCGTCACTCCGGTCGGACCGCACGGTGAAGCGGACGGCGCTGCGTCCGTCGTCGCGCAGGACCACGTACTCGTGGAAACCCGCCGGCCGCCCGGGCGCGAGCACATGGCGGTACACCTGCTCGAAGCCCTCGACCGGCAGGTACTCCAGGGCCGGGGCGTGCGGCCGGGCGTGCGGGCGGGCGCCCGCCCGCAGCACGTCGAGGACCTTCGCCTCCGGGTCGGGTCCGGCGTCGTCCTCCGGCGGGTCGACCTCCACGAAACCCTTCCGCAGCCACTCGCCGGCCTTGCGCGCGGCGTGGCGCCGGGCGTGCTCCTCGTCGTCGAGCGTCGAGGTGCTCCCCTTGCCGTTCGCGCCGACGGAGCCCCAGCGCAGGAAGCAGCGGATCCCCTCCTGACGGATCTCCCGGTACTCGGTCCTCCCGGCCACCGGGGCCTCGAACCGCCGCCACCTCGTCATCCGTGTCCGTCCTCCGGCGTCCGCGGCGTCGCCCGTGCGCTGTACGCCGCCTCCCGGCGGCCATGTTAGGGCGCCCCGACCGGGGCGCCCGCCGCGATCCGGTACAGCACGTTGGGGCGCAGCGGCCCTTCGGGGGCGGTGGGGTCCTCGAAGTCGCCGGCGTGGTCGCGGGTCATGCCGATGCGGCTCATGACGGCCTGGGAGCGCAGGTTCCCGGCCGTCGTCACCGCGAGGATCTCGGCGAGCCCGAGGGTGCCGAAGCCGAAGCCCAGGACGGCCAGGGCCGCCTCGGTGGCGTAGCCCTTGCCCCAGGCCGCACGGGCGAGGCGCCAGCCGATCTCCACTCCCGTGAACGGCAGGCCGTCGTCCACCCGGTCCAGGCCCGCGAAGCCGGCGAACCCGCCGGTCGCCCGGATCTCGACCGCCCACCAGCCGTAGCCGCGCTCGTCGAATTCGGCCAGGAAGCGGGCCACGGACGCGTCGCTCTGCTCCCGGGTCAGCGGCTCCCCCAGGTGCTCCCGCACCTCGGGGTCGGCGTTCATCGCCGCCCAGGGCTCGAGGTCGCGGTCCTGCCAGCGGCGGAGGATCAGGCGTTCGGTGCTCAGTTCGGTCACGCCCCCCAGCCAACGGCAACCGCGGCCCCGGGGCAAGGTCATTTCCCGGCTGAGTTGCTTTTCGGAATCCAGCTGACCTAGATTGGAGATACCTACTCAGCCCAAGGGAACGAGCGCTCCTCATGGACATCAAGAACTCCGTCGCCGTCGTGACCGGCGCCAACCGCGGCCTCGGCCGCCACCTGGCGACCCGGCTGCTCGACCGGGGCGCCGCCAAGGTCTACGCCGGCGTCCGCAACCCCGACGCCCTCGACCTGCCGGGCGTGGAACCGCTCCGGCTGGACATCACGGACCCCGAGTCGATCGCCCGGGCGGCCCGGACCGCCTCCGACGCCACCCTCGTGATCAACAACGCGGGCATCAGCACCCACGTGGGGCTCGCCGAGGGGAACATGGCCGACATCCGCCTGGAGATGGAGACCCACTTCTTCGGCTCCCTGGGTGTCACGCGGGCCTTCGCGCCGGCGATCACCGCGAACGGCGGCGGAGCCGTCCTCAACGTCCTGTCCATCCTGTCCTGGATCCACCTCCCGGGATACGGCGGCTACAGCGTGGCCAAGGCCGCCGAGCTGGCGATGACCAACGTCCTCCGGCAGGAGCTCGCCCCGTCCGGCATCGACGTCACCGCGCTCCACGTGGGCTACATGGACACCGAGATGGCCGACTACGTCGACCCCTCCGACAAGGTGGACCCCGCATGGGTGGCGGAGCTGGCCCTGGACGGCATCGAGCAGCGGGCCCTGGAGGTCGTCGTCGACGACCGGAGCCGCGGCGTCAGGGCCGCACTGTCCGGCGGACTCGAACTGCTCTACCCGGGTCTGCCCGCACCGGCGGCCCGCTGACCGGCGCACGCCGCGGGAGCAGCTGAATTGGAAATGTCAATCCAGAGGTACATTGGAGGCATGTCCAGCGCCAAGGCCACCGGCAAGGAGGAGACCGTCTGCTCGATCGCCCGGACCCTCGAGGTCGTCGGCGACAAGTGGACGCTGCTCGTCCTGCGTGAGGCGGCGATCCGGGGGGTGACGCGCTTCGCGGACTTCCGCCGGGAGCTCGGCATCGCGCCCGATCTGCTGACCGGGCGCCTGGGCTCGCTCGTCGACGAGGGGATCATGGAGAAGCGGCCGTACCGGGAACCGGGCAGCCGGACCCGGTACAGCTACCACCTGACACCGGCGGGCGAGGAACTGCGGCTGATCCTCGCGGCGCTCCAGCAGTGGGGCGACACGCACCGGACCCCCGCGCGGGGGCCGAGCCACCTGCGGCGCTCGGCGGACGAGGGCCGCCCGGTCAGCGTCGCCTTCGTCGACGACGCCGGCACCGTGCTCCCGCCGGAGGGCGTGGAGTTCACCCCCTCGCAGGGCGTCGCCCGCTGACCGCGCCACCCTGGCTCACGACCACCCGGGCGCGATCCGGGCGAGCGCGTCCGCGCGGATCCGGCTCATGGGCCTGCTGCTCACCCGGTAGCGCCCGTTGGGCACCTCGGCGGACCGGACGATGCGTACGGTGACCGGGCCGGCCCACTCGTAGCCGCGCCGGTCGGCGTGGCGCAGCAGCGAATCCGTCAGCGCCTCCCCCACGCGGGCCCGGTGCGGGATCAGCTCCCGGTGCGGGGCGTCGGCCAGCTCCACCGTGTACACGTTCGGCACCACCACGCGGCTCGAACTGCACACCACCGCCCGTTCGTCGCACTCCCGGCGCAGGGCGTCCACCAGTTCCACCGGATCACGGTGGATCAGCTTCGCCACCAGCACCTGTTCCCAGCCCTCGATCACCCGTTCCCATCGTTTCAGTGCTCCCATGACGATGCGCCTGCCCGGGGCCCGGGCCGTGATGCGGCCGCGGCCACCCCATCAGCCGTACCGGGTCGATTCCGGCCACCGGACCCGGCACCCCCGTGGGCCCCGGGGCCACCGGCCGATCAGCGCCCCGTCGCCCGCATGCCGCGGGCTCTGGAGTGGCGAGGTGTCAGATCCGTCCATAGCGTCTGTTTTCGGCTGATCACATGTCACGGAAAGCAGGTGCACACACATGAAGCTCTGTCGGTCCCGCAGGGCCGTCGTCGCGGCGGCCGCCACGGCGACCATCGTGGGGGGCGCGGTCGCGTGCGGCGGCGAGTCGCAGCCCACGGCCTCGCAGTCCGCGGACGCACAGAAGAAGATCTCCGTCCGCGCGGGGGAATCCATCCAGTCGGCGGTGGACCGCGCCAAGCCCGGTCAGGTCATCGACATCGCGGCCGGTACCTACCACGAGAGCGTCCAGATCAGCACGCCGCGGCTGACGCTGCGCGGAGCGGGCACGGGCACCGTCATCTCCCCGAGCACGAAGGGCAAGGAGAACGCCTGCGCCAAGGCGGGCGAGGGCATCTGCGTCACCGGTACGGCACAGAAGAAGGCGTCCGACGTGACGCTGGAGTCGCTGACGGTCGCCGGGTTCAAGAAGGCCGGCATCCACGCGACGCAGGCCGACGGCCTGCAGGTCGTCCGCGTCACGGCACGGGACAACAAGGTGCAGGGCATCCTCGCGGAGAAGTCCGTCCGCACCGTCTTCCGTGACAACACCGCCCGCAAGAACGGCGATTCCGGCATCTTCCTCGCCAACTCCATGGACACCGAGGGCGGTGCGCTCGACACCCAGGGCGCCGTCATCGACGGCAACAAACTGACGGAGAACCGGATCGGCATCGGACTGCGCCGCGTCCGGGGCGTCACGGTCGAGAGCAACCAGGTCACCGGCAACTGCGGCGGTGTCTTCGTCGTCGGCGACGAGGGCGTCCCGCGCGGCGGTGCACTGACCGTCACCCGCAACACGGTGACCGGCAACAACAAGTACTGTGCGCCCAGCGCCCGCCTCCCGTTCATCCAGGGCACGGGCATCCTGCTCACGGGCGTCGAGAAGACCGTCGTGACCGACAACGACGTGCGCGACAACAGCGGCAAGTCCCCGATGTCCGGCGGCATCGTGCTGTTCGGCAGCGTCGTGGGGACGTCCAACTCCGAGAACACCATCCGCGACAACGTCGCCCGCGGCAACAAGCCCGCCGACCTCGCCAACCGCGACCTCAAGGGCAAGGGGAACACGTTCGTCAACAACACCTCGGAGACCACGGAACCCAAGCAGCTGCCCAACAGCTCGCCCAGCGGCGCGTCGAGCACCGCACCCAGCACCGCTCCCAGCACCGCGCCCAGCAGCTGACGTTCAAAGACCCGGCAGACGACGGAAGACCGCCCGGGCCCACATCGGCGGGTCCGGCGGCGGTCCCGGGGGCGTGGGGAGCACGGGCGCCCGGGGCGTCACCCGCGTCACCTGGTGGTCGGGGGAACCGCCCCGCGCGGAACCCTCCTCCGACGCGGTCGCGGCCGCGGCCGCCCGCAGGGCACCCACGAACTCCAGGCAGGAGTCGTAACGGTCCTCGGGGACCTTCGCGAGCGCCTTGGCCATGACGTCGTCCATGGCCGGCGGGATGTCCGGCCGCCGCTCGCTGAGGGGTGGCGGCTGGTCGTACTGGTGCGCCCACAGCAGGGCCATGTCCTCCTCACGCTCGAAGGGCAGGCCACCGGTCAGGCTCTCGTAGACGACGCAGGCCAGGCTGTACAGATCGCAGCGGCCGTCCACCGGGCGCCCGGAGATCTGCTCGGGCGCCACGTAGTCCAGGGTGCCGACGAACTCGCCGACGGTGGTGAATCCGGTCAGCGACAGCGATTTCTTGGTCAGCCCGAAATCCGTGAGGTAGACGTGCTCGGGGTGCTCGCTGTCGGTGCCCTTGGCGACGAGCACGTTCCCCGGTTTGACGTCGCGGTGCACCAGGTCGTGGTCGTGCGCCGCGTCCAGTGCGGAGGCCACCTGGGTGGCGATGCGCAGGGCGGTGGGGACGGGGAGCGGACCGTCCCGGTCGAAGAGCGCCCGCAGGTCGAGGCCCGAGACGTAACGCATCGCGATGTAGAGGACACCGTCGGTCTCCCCGGCCTCGAATATCGGCACGATGTGGGGGTGGTCGATCGCGGCCGCCACCCGTGACTCGTGTGTGAAACGGCGGCGGAAGGTGTCGTTGCGGGCCAGCTCGGGGGCGAGCAGCTTCAGTGCCACCGTACGGTCCAGCCGCAGGTCCCGGGCGCAGTAGACCACGGCCATGCCGCCGCGGCCGATCTCCCGCTCCACGCGGTAGCCGGCGATCTGGGCCCCGATGAGCCCGGAGGACCGCCCGGCGTACACGCTCACGTCATGCGGAATCGAATTCATCGCGCACCACCGCCACGCGGCCCGACATCGGAGACCTTTCCGCGCTCCCTTTCTGAATTGTATCGACCGGGCCCCGGCAATTCGCGGCCGCGCGTTTCCCCCGAAGCCTGAGGTACAGTTCCTGGGTCCTGTCGTCTCCGATAGAGGTGGACGTTGCTCATCTGAGGTCCGCGATCATCGCGCGCACGGCCCCACCGCCGTCCGCCGGTCACGCAGCAGCCGGCCTTCCCGCCGCCCGTGACCCCGCGCGCATGCGACCTCGGTGCACGAGCCGTCCCCGTTCCCCGGAGGACCGCACCCCCCTTCCCGCACGGTCGCCGCGTGGTGCTCGCACACGAAGCCCGCCACCCCTGCGCTTGCGACTGCGAGGACCATCATGTCCACTCCCACCCCCACCGCGACCGGCCCGTCCCTGGGCTGTTCCGGCCTCTCCTTCCGGTGGCCGGACGGCACACCCGTGGTCGACGGGCTCTCCCTCACCATCGGCAGGGGCCGCACCGGGCTCGTCGGAGCCAACGGCGCCGGAAAGTCCACCCTGTTGAAGCTGCTGGCCGGCCGGCTGCCCCCCACCCGGGGGTCGGTGACCGTCGGCGGCAGCCTCGCCTACCTGCCCCAGGACGTCACCCTCGACACCGCGCTCCGCGTCGACCAGGCCCTCGGCATCGCCGGACGGCGCGCCGCCCTGCGGGCCATCGAGGCGGGGGACGTCGGGGAGGAGCACTTCGAGACCGTCGGCGACGACTGGGACGTGGAGGAACGCGCCCTGGCGACCCTGGGCTCCCTCGGGCTCGGCGGCCTCGGACTGGACCGTACCGTCGGCCGGATGTCCGGCGGCGAGACCGTGCTGCTGCGCCTGGCCGCACTGCTGCTGGGCCGCCCCGACGTCCTCCTGCTCGACGAACCCACCAACAACCTCGACCTCTTCGCGCGCCGCCGGCTCCACGAGACCGTCGGATCCTGGCGTTCCGGCGTCCTCGTCGTGGTCAGTCACGACCGCGAGCTGCTCGAACGCGTGGACCGCGTCGCCGAACTGCGCGCGGGCTCCGTCACCTGGTACGGCGGGACGTGGTCCGACTACGAGGGGACCGTGGCCGCCCAGCAGGAGACGGCCGGGCGCGCACTCCGCGCCGCCGAGGCCGACGTGCGCCGCCAGCGCCGCGAACTGGAGGAGGCGCGGATCGCGTCGGACCGCCGACGGCGGCACAGCCGGAAGATGGACGCCCAGCGGCGCGCCCCGCGGATCGTCGCGGGCGAACGCAAGCGTTCCGCGCAGGAGTCCGCCGACCGGCTCCGCGGCGTGCAGGAGGAACGGCTCGCCCGGGCGCGCGAACGCCGCGAGGCCGCCGCGGACGCGCTCCGGGACGACGCGGAGATCCGGGTCGACCTGCCGCACACCGCGGTCCCGGCGGGCCGCACCGTGCTCACCCTGCAGGGGCTGCGGCCACGCTTCGGCAGGCTGCGCCAGGGCGACCTCCACGTCCACGGGCCGGAACGCGTCGCGCTGGTCGGCCGCAACGGCGCCGGCAAGACGACACTGCTGCGCACCCTCACCGGCGAACTCGCCCCGCTGTCGGGCGAGGCGAGGACGCACGTGCCGCTGCGGTTCCTGCCGCAGCGCCTCGACGTCCTGGACGAGGAGCTGAGCGTGGCGGCGAACGTCGCCCGCGTGGCTCCCGGGGTGTCCGAGAACGAGATCCGCGCCCGGCTCGCGCGGTTCCTGTTCCGGGGTGCCCGCGCCGAACAGCCCGCGGGCACCCTCTCCGGCGGGGAGCGCTTCCGCGCCGCCCTGGCGGCGTCGATGCTCGCCACGCCGGCCCCGCAGCTGCTGATGCTGGACGAGCCCACCAACAACCTCGACATGGACGGCGTCCGTCAGCTGACGACCGCCCTCGCGTCCTTCCGGGGCGCACTCGTCATCGCCGGCCACGACCTGCCGTTCCTGGAGTCGGTCGGGATCACGCGCTGGCTGCTCGTCGGCGAGGAGCTCCACGAGACCACCGCCGAGGAGGTGCGCGGCCTGTTGGAGGACGCCGGGAACGACTGACCGTGGGACCGGGCCGCCCCGCCCGTGCGGGGCGGTCCCACGCGCCGGCGCCGTCAGCGCTCCGCGTCCGCCGCCCTCGGCGCCGGTACGGCGAGCGGACGGCGGCGCAGCAGGGTGGGGTTGACGGCGGACGGCGGCCTGCGCAGCCGGGTCGCCTGCTCGTAGTCGTGCGCGTAGCCGAGGAGCAGCGGCTCGCTCCACGCCCGTCCCAGGAAGGTGATGTTGAACGGGCGGCGGTTGGCCGCGAGGTAGCCCGCGGGCACGGTGACCGAGGGATAGCCCGCCTTGGCGCCGATGGACGAACTGCCGCTGTTCGCGAACAGCAGGGCGGTGACGGCGTGTTCGGCCATCAGCGCGTCGATGCGGTCCTTGCTCTCCTCCAGGTCCCGGGCGCGGGCCGCCTTGTACTCGACGGTGTCCGCGCTGTCCGGACCGAGGTCCCTGGCCTGTGCGGCGAGCGCGAGCGTCTGCCCGAACTTCAGCGCGAGGTCCGCATGGGCCTCGTTGTGGGCGATCACGTCGGCGAGGGTGCGCACCGGTGCGCCCTCGGGCAGCCGCGCGAGGTAGGCGTTCAGGTCGCGCTTGAACTCGTGGCTCAGCACCGGGGAGGCGACGTCGTACCGGCGGCGCGCCTCGATGCCGACGTCGACGAGTTCGGCGCCGCGTCGCGCCAGTGCGTCCAGGGCCGCGTCCCACAGGGCCCGTTCGTCCGTGCCGTCCTCGGGCGTCTGTTCCGCGACGACGCCGATGCGCACGCCACGCAGGGCGTCGGGGGACAGGTCGGCGGTGAAGTCGTGGCCTTCGAGCGGGTTTCCGGCGGTGGCCGGGTCCTCGGGATCGGTGCCGGTGAGGACGGTCAGCAGGGCGGCGGCGTCCGCGACGGTGCGGGTCATCGGGCCCGCGGTGTCCTGGCTGGACGCGATGGGCACGATGCCGGTGCGGCTGACGAGACCCAGGGTGGGCTTCACCCCGACCCCCGACGTCGCCGACGCCGGGCTGAGGATGGACCCGTCCGTCTCGGTGCCGATGGTGACGGCGGCCAGTCCGGCCGCGGCGGCGACCCCCGAACCGGCGCTCGAGCCGCTCGGCGTCTCGCTCAGGTCGTACGGGTTGAGCACCTGACCGGCCAGCGAGCTGTAACCGCTGGGCATGCCGACGGTGAGGTAGTTGGCGAACTCGGTGAGGTTCGCCTTGCCGAGGATCACCGCACCCGCCTCGCGCAGCCGGGTCACCAGCGGGGCGTCCTGCGCGGGGTGGGAGTCGGCGAGCACCACCGAGCAGGCGGTGGTCGGCATGCCGAGGACGTCGACGTTGTCCTTCACGAGCACCGGTATGCCCAGCAGCGGGCCGCCGGGGTCGCCGCCCGCCCTGCGCACGTCGGCCGCGGCGGCCTCCTCAAGGGCGGCGGGATTGACGCAGCGCACCGCGTTCAGGGCCGGTCCGCCGACGTCCAGCTCCTCGATGCGCCGCAGGTAGGCGCGGGTGAGGGAGACGCTCGTGATGCGGCCCGAGACCATCAGTGCGGTCAGCTCGGCGACCGTCGCGACCTCCAGGTCGGCGGGGAACGGTTCGTGCGGCGCCGTGTCGGCGGCGTCGGTCCGGCTGCCTGTCGATGCCGGTTCTGGGCCGGTGTTGACGTCGATGTCGCCCTCCAGGGTGAGCGGTGCGCTGACGCGCCCGGTGTCCGTACGCCCCCGCGGCCGTCTCGTGGGGCGACACCATGATGCTCACAGGAAGCGGCGGATGGGCGCGGTCGCCACCTCCTGGGCCCGCTCCAGTGAGGAGCGGGTGCGCCAGCGCGTGCCGTCGACGGGGTCGCTGCGCAGCAGGTCCTCGTCGAAGTGGGCGTCGAGGACGGAGGTGAAGGTCTCGTCGAGCACCGCCAGCATCACCTCCTCGTCGTGGTCGAGGGAGCGGCGGTTGAAGTTGGTCGAGCCGATCAGGGTGGCGACCCCGTCCATGGTGATCACCTTGGCGTGCATCATGGTCGGCAGGTAGTGCCAGATCCGCACGCCGCAGTCGAGGAGCCGCTGGTAGTAGCGCTGCCCGGCCAGCTGGCAGACGCGCTTGTCGGTGTGGGGGCCGGGCAGCAGGATCTCCACCTCCACCCCGCGGGCCGCCGCGTGGCAGAGCAGGCCGACGAAGTACGGGTCGGGAGCGAAGTACGCGGTCGCGAGCCGGATGCGCTGCTCCGCGGAGGCGATCACCACGCGGAGCAGGGTGCGCATGTCCTGCCAGCCGACGCTCGCCGAGCCGCGGACGACCTGGACGATCGCGCCTCCGCTCTGCTCGTGCTCGCCGAAGCGGTCGCGGTCGTCGAACAGCCCGTTGCGCCGGCACTCCGCCCAGTTCTGCGCGAACGCCGCGGCGAGGCCGTCCACGGCCGGCCCGGTGACCCGGACGTGGGTGTCCCGCCATTCGCCGGGGTGCCGGGCGTCGCCGCACCACTCCTCGGCGATGCCGACGCCGCCGGTGAAGGCCACCTCGGCGTCGACCACCAGGACCTTGCGGTGGCAGCGGTGGTTCTGCTTGAACGGCGACAGCCGCACGGGCTTGCGGAACCAGGCGACGTCCACGCCGGCCCGGTCCATGCCGTCCAGCAGTTCCTGCTCGATCAGCCGCCCGCCGAAGCCGTCCAGCAGCAGCCGTACCCGTACCCCCTCCGCCGCCTTGACGGCCAGCGCGTGCGCGAAGTCACGCGCGATCTGGCCGCGCCAGTAGACGAAGGTGGTCATGTCGACGGTGTGCTTCGCCGCGCGGATCGCGTCGAGCATCGCGGGGAAGATCTCGTCCCCGTTCCGCAGGGCCTGCAGGCAGTTGCCCTCGGTCGCGGCGATGCCGATGAGCCGTTCCAGGCGGCGGCGCAGTTCCTGCTTGCGGTCGGCGACGGAGCGCTCCGGCCGGTCCCCGTCGGTGCGGTCGGTCTCCTCCAGCGAAGCGCCCATGCCGTCGTGCCCCCCGGTTCCGGTGCCGCCGCGGCCCGTCCGGCCGCGGCGTCGCGTGGCGTACTCCAGCCGTATGCCCGGCCGGAGGCGGCTTATCCGGAGTGACTACGCGTTCCCGTGGGACTCGGGGGACTCCCTCCTGCTCCTGCGCACCTTGGCGCGGCCGGCGAGCGGCACCGTCGCCGCGAGGAGTCCGGCCGCGAGCGCGGCCGCGCCCCAGGCGGGGGCCGGCCGCCAGCTCAGGCCGAGGACGTGGTCGAGCGACCACTCCCCCGGCCCCGTGAAGCCGAGGCACGCGGCGACCGCGCCGTAGAGGAACGGCACCTCGCAGCCGCCCTTGTGCGCCCAGAAGCCGCCCGGCGCCGTCGAGGCGGCGGCCACCGTCATCGTCCCGACGACGACCGCGCACCCGCCGGGCGTCAGCAGTCCGGCCGCGACCGACGCCGCGCCGGTCAGCTCGGCCACCCCGGCGACCAGGGCCATCCGCGGCCCGGGGACGATGCCGTAGCGCTCGAAGACGGCGCCGGTACCCGTCAGGCCCGCCCCGCCGAACCAGCCGCGCAGCTTCTGCGTGGCGTGGCCGAACAGCAGGGCGGCGAGCAGCAGTCGGAGCAGCAGCAGCCCCATGCTCATCTCTCGGTTCTCCTTCGTCTCGCTCGTGTCACCCGTGCCGGCCGTGCCGCCGCTGTCACCGGCCGTGCGTCGAGGCGCTGCGGTAGTCGGTGTAGGTGTAGGGGTTGTCGAGCACCTTCGTCTCGGGGACGTCGGGGTTCATCCCCTTGCGCCACTCCTCCTCGCCCATGGCGGACCGCAGGTGGTCGACGGTCTCCTCGACCTCGCGCCGCACGGCGGCCAGGTCGACGCCGACGAGGCGGTGCTCGTGCTTGACGACCCGTCCGTCGACGAGCACGGTGTGCACGTCGCCGCGCTGCGCCTGGAAGGCCACCTGGCCGTACGGGTTGAGCAGCGGGAAGGAGACCGGCGAGTGGTCGTTCTTCAGCAGGACGATGTCGGCCTTCTTGCCGGCTTCCAGGCTGCCCAGGTCCCGCTCGCGGCCGAGGGCCCGGGCCCCGCCGAGGGTGGCCCACTCCACCACCTGGTCGGCGCGCAGGGCGCAGTGGGTGACGGTGTCGCCCTTGGCGTGCGCCTCCAGGTGCGCGCGGGCGCGGTCGGCGCCGAGGGTGGTGCGCATGGCGGAGAACAGGTCGCCGCTCCACCACACGCTGGTGTCCATCGACAGGGAGACGGGGATGTCGTGCGAGCGGATGGCCCAGGTCGTCGGGTAGCCCTGGCCGGCGCTCTGCTCGCTCTCCGTCGACACCGAGACCGAGCCGCCGGTGGCCGCGATGCGGTGGTAGGAGTCGGCGCTGAGCGTCGAGGCGTGGACGTACACCGTCTCCGGGGTCATGAAGCCGTTCTCGTACATCAGGCGGATGCCGTCGTCGTTGGTGGCGCCCCACACCCCGGCGTGGGTGGTGACGGCGACGCCCAGTTCGCGGGCCACCTCGAAGGCGGGCTTCTCGGGGAAGGCGGGGTCGCCCGTGACGTCGAAGGCGAGCTGGAAGCCGAGCATGTCGTCGCCGTCGATGCGGCGGGCGACGAAGTCGCGGAACTCCGGCGCGGCGGTCCACTCCGCGGGTGCCTGCTGGATGTTGCCGTAGGCCAGGACGAAGCGGCCGGGCACGGACCGCAGGGCGTCCACGGCGGCGTCGGCGTGGTCCACGGTCTGCAGGCCGTGCGACCAGTCGACGACGGTGGTCACGCCCGCGTCGAGGGCCTCCACCGCGGCGAGCCGGTTGCCGGCGTGGACGTCCTCGGGGCGGAACTTCCTGCCGTGTTCCAGGTAGTACCAGACGAAGTACTGGGTGAGGGTCCAGTCGGCGCCGTAGCCGCGCATCGCGGTCTGCCACATGTGGCGGTGCGTGTCGATCATGCCCGGCATCACGATGCCGCCCGTGGCGTCGATCTCCACCGTCCCGTCGGGGACCGCCAGTCGCGGACCGACCGCCGCGATCCGGTCGTCGACGACGAGCACGTCGGTGTCCTCGAGGACCTCGCGCTCACGGTTGACGGGCAGCACGGTCCCGCCCCGCAGGACGATGGGCCGCCCCGGGGTGAATGCCTCGACCTTATCCATCGTTGAACTCCCTTGGCCGCTTGACGGACACAGGTACGCTATTCGGCCAATGGACCGAGCGCTAGCCTCGCGACGCAGTTCGCAGCACACACGCCCGCGGATGGGCCCCGGCCCTGTCGCAAAACGAGACACCGCAGTGCCGGCAGGCCTCTGACCGGCCACGGCGGTGACGATCGCCCTTGACGCCCCCGGCTTTCCGCAACAGAATCACGGTGACGGACGGCTGTCCGTCCTGCGGTCAGATGAAAGGTGACACTGGATGTCAGAGAGCACCGCGCCTGCGCGACCGGGCCCGGCGGGCCCGCTGTCCGGGCTGCTGGTGGCCGACTTCTCCCGCATCCTCGCCGGGCCCTACGCCACGATGCTGCTGGCGGACCTCGGTGCGGACGTCGTCAAGGTCGAGGGCCCGCGCGGGGACGACACCCGCAGCTGGACGCCCCCGGTGCGCGGCGAGGTGTCCACCTACTACCTCGGCATCAACCGCGGGAAGCGTTCCATCGCACTCGACCTGCACGACGGGGCCGACCTGGAGGCGGCGCGCGAACTCGCGCGCCGGGCGGACGTCGTCATCGAGAACTTCCGGCCCGGCGGGCTGGTCAAGTACGGGCTGGACTACGCGTCGGTGCGGACCGGGAACCCGGCCGTCGTCTACGCCTCCATCAGCGGTTTCGGTTCCGGCGCCGGGCGCAAGGTGCCCGGCTACGACCTGATGGTGCAGGCCGTCTCCGGGCTGATGAGCCTCACCGGGGAGCCCGACGGCCCGCCTTTCCGGGCCGGGATCTCGGTCTTCGACGTCATGGCGGGCAACCACGCGGCCATCGGCATCCTCGCCGCGCTGCGCCACCGCGACGCCACCGGCGAGGGCCAGCACGTCGAGGTCAACCTGCTGTCGTCGGCGCTGACCGGCCTGGTCAACCACAGCTCGGCCTACGTGGCGGGGGGTGAGGTCCCCTACCGGATGGGCAACGCGCACCCGAGCGTGTTCCCCTACGAGCCCTTCCCCACGGCCGACAACGACCTGATCGTGACCGCCGCCAACGACGGCCAGTTCCGCAAGCTGTGCGAGGTCCTCGGCATCCCCGGGGTCCCCGACGACCCGCGCTTCGCGCGCAACGCCGACCGCACCGCGAACCGGGAGGAGTTGCGGCCGCTGCTCGTGGAGCAACTGCTCAAGCGCGGCGCCAACGAATGGTTCGAGCTGCTGGTCGAGGCCGGGGTGCCGAGCGGGCCGATCAACACCATCGACGGCGGCTTCGCCATGGCCGAGCGGTTCGGGCTGGACCCGGTCGTCACCGTCGGCGAGGGCGACCGCGCGGTGCCCACCACCCGCCACCCGGTCACCTTCTCGGCCACTCCCGCCGTGTACCGGCTGCCGCCGCCCGAACTCGACGAGCACGGCGCCGAACTGCGCGCGTGGCTGGCCCAGGACCCGGAGGACACCCGTGACTGACCCGTCCGCGTCCGGCGGCTACCCCACCGCGCTGGGCGCCTCGGACCGCAAGAGCATCACCCTGCTCGGCCAGGACCTCGCCGAGGACATCATGGGCACCGTCGGCTTCGGCGAACTCGCCTTCTGGCTGGCGACGCAGCGCCGGCCGAGCCGCGGCGAGACCCGCGTCTTCGAAGCCGTGCTCGCGGCCCTGGCCGACCACGGCTTCACGCCCACGGCCATCGTCACCCGGCTGACGTACCTGTCCGCGCCGGACTCCGTCCAGGGCGCGCTCGCCGCGGGTCTGCTCGGCGGCGGCTCGCGCTTCCTCGGCGTCACCGAGGACACCGGGACGTTCCTGCACGAGGCACTCGCCGCACACGGCGAACCGCCCCACAACGACTCCGGCTGGGACGAACTGGCGCTGCGCCTGGTGCGCGAGCAGCGGGCGGCCGGCCGCTTCGTCCCGGGCCTCGGCCACCACGTGCACAAGGACGGTGACCCGCGCACGCCCCGGCTGATGGCCATCGCCGCCGAGGAGGGCCTGTTCGGCCCGCACCTGTCGCTGTTCGCGGCCATCGGCCGCGTGCACCCCGAGGTCCTCGGCAAGGCCCTGCCGCTCAACGGCGCCGGCGTGTGCGGAGCCGCACTCGCCGACCTCGGGCTGCCGCTGCCGCTGCTGCGCGGCTTCGCCCTGCTCGCGCGCACCGCCGGGCTCATCGGCCAGCTCGCCGAGGAGATGCGCGATCCGGTCGCGAACGACATCTTCCTCTCCGTCGACCTGAACAACCGGCCCGTCCCGCCCCGGCCGGACACCGAATCCGCAGGGAACACCAAGGAGTGACCGTGTTTGTCAACGAGGACAACCTCACCGAACTGGCGGCCCGGCGCTGGGCGACCGCGCACGCCCCCCGCCAGGCCGAGCTCCTGTCCGCGCTGGTCCGCCACCTCCACGCGTTCGCGCGCGAGGTGGAACTCACCGAGGACGAATGGATGGCCGCGATCCAGTGGCTGACCGAGGCGGGCCGGATCAGCGATGCCAAGCGTCAGGAACTGATCCTCGCCTCCGACGTGTTCGGGCTGAGCACGCTCGTGGTGCAGCTGAACAACAGGTTCGCGCCGCGGGCCACCCCCGCCACCGTCCTCGGCCCCTTCCACATCGACGGGTCCCCCACCGCCCCGTACGGCTTCGACATGTCCGAGGGCATCCCCGGGACGCCGTTGTTCATCACCGGCAAGGTCACCGACCTGGACGGCAAGCCCGTGCCCGGGGCCGTCCTCGACGTGTGGCAGGCGGACGCCGACGGCGCCTACGAGGCGCAGCTCCCCGAGATCGACGAGGCGCGGCTGCGCGCGAAGTACCGGGCCCGCGAGGACGGCACCTACTGCGTCCGCACCATCGCGCCGCGCGGCTACGCCATCCCGATGGACGGCCCGGTCGGCGACCTGATCAGCGCCACCGACATCAGCCACTTCCGCCCCGCGCACGTCCACTTCCTCGTCGACGAGCCGGGGTACGAGAAGCTGATCACCCATCTGTTCCAGGAGGGCAGCGAGTACCTGGACAGCGACGTCGTCTTCGGCACGAAGGAAGCGCTGGTGGTCCGGTTCACCGGACGACCGGCAGGACCCGCCCCCGACGGAACGGCCGTCGACGTGCCGTACCTGCTCGCCGAGTACGACTTCGTCCTGCAGCCCCGCTGACGCGGCGTCGGCCGCAGGTGCGGTGCGTCACCGCCGCCATGGCGCGGTGCCCTGTTCCGGCAGGGCGTCAGCCGGCGGCGGGGCGCACCTCGCCGTGCGGCCGGCTCTGCCACAGCGCCCAGTCCGCCGAGACGTCCCCGGCCGCGCGCAGCAGCAGGGGCAGGTACGTGCCGGTGAGCACGTCCACACTGGTCTCGGCGGCGTGCACGGTGACGTTCATCGCCGCCCGGACCACCCCGTCTCCGTCCCGTACGGGCACGGCGACCGACCGTACGCCGGGCGCGAGTTCCTCGTCGGCCAGCGCCCAGCCGCGGGCCCGGACGGTGCGCAGCTCCGCGGCGAACTCCTCGGGCGTCCGTCGCGGGGACTCCGGCAGCCCGGAGCGGCTGGGCTCGGCCAGGACGGCCTCCAGCTCCTGCGGGCCCAGGCCGGCCAGCAGCACCTTGCCCTGGGAGGTCTGCGGGGCGGGGAACCGGGTGCCGATGTCCACCCGCAGCGCGATGATCTTCGGTACGGAGACGCGGGCCACGTAGACGATGTCGGAGCCGTCCAGCTGCGCCATCGAGGACGACTCCCCGGTCTGCGTGACCAGCGCCTCCATGTGGGGGCGGGCCACGTCCCACAGGCCGAGCGAGCCCACGTAGGACATGCCCAGGCGCAGCACGCGCGGCGTGAGGGTGAACGCGCCCTGGTCGGCGCGGACGTAGCCGAGCTCCTCCAGCGTCAGCAGCAGTCGGCGCGCCGTCGGCCGCGCCAGCCCCGTCGCGGCGGCGATCTCGCTGAGCGTCAGCCGGCGGTGCCGGGCGTCGAAGCAGCCGAGCACGTCCAGCCCGCGGGCCAGCGCCTCCACGAAGTCCGGACCGCTTCCGCGCCCTGCCATCCATGCCTCCCGGGTCCACGACGGCGATGCCCGGCCCACGGGTGACCGCAGGACGGACCGCCCGCAGACGGCGTCGCGCCTGCGTCCGTTCCCCTTCACCGGCTCCCGACCGCACGGGCATCCTCTCGGCGGCCATTATACGGACGATCGTCCGTCGCCGGCGCGGCCTTGGCGACGCCCGGCCACGGCCGCCACGACGGGAAAGGCCCGCATTCCGCCGGCGATGACACCCGGGCGATGATTTCCGGTACCACGCATCAGGCAAAGCAAGGTCGGTCCGCATTCGGCGATCCCCGCCGCGGCGAACCGGCGACCGGCTTCTTTCTGCGGCTCCACCCGCCACGCAGCGCGACTTTACCCAAGGACGAATTCCCGTTGACCCGGCCTTGCATTGCATATTGCACGCCGATGGCATAGCGCGCCATTTCCCTTGTGACGTGCAACTCCTTTTCCTTCACGACGCCTCGACGGACCTAGCATCGGGAAAACCAGGACGGACATTCCGGTACATCAGTGAAGAGGTGACACCATGCCGATCCCCGTGTCCCAGGCCCTCGACGAGCAGGGGCGGACGGCCGCCGAGAAGGCCGCCGGCCTCCGCAGCCCGGGCCGCTACCTGGTCAGCTCCCTGCTGGCCGGGGCGTTCGTCGGGGTCGCGGCGGTGCTGCTGCTCACGGTCACCGGACCACTGGCGGCCGCGGGGTCGCCGTCCACGAAACTCGTCCAGGGCCTGGTGTTCGGCGTGGCGCTCACCCTGGTGGTCTTCGCCGGCGCCGAACTCACCACCGGCAACATGATGACGACGGTCCAGGGCGTCGTCGTCCGCAGCATCAGCGGCGCCAACGCGGCCGCCCTGGTCGTCGGTTCGTTCCTGGGCAACCTCATCGGGTCCGCCCTGTTCGCGCTGCTGGTGCACGGCAGCGGCGTCATCACCGCGGGTGCCGCTCCCGGGCACACCGCGCCGGCCCTCGCCCTGCTCACCACCCTGCTCAAGACGAAGGCGGCGGAGTCCGGCGGGGCGCTGTTCTTCCGCGGTGTGCTCTGCAACTTCCTGGTGTGCCTGGGCGTGTGGATGGCCGCGCGGACCCGGTCGGACGGCGCCAAGATCGCGCTGATCTTCTGGGCCCTGCTGGCGTTCGTCGGCTCCGGCTTCGAGCACGTCGTGGCCAACATGACGTACTACTCGCTCGGGATGCTGGAGCACGTTCCGGACGCCACGGCCGCCGGCTTCGCGCGCAACCTGCTGCTGGTGGGCCTCGGCAACCTCGTCGGCGGCGGACTGCTGGTGGGCGCGGCGTACGCGTTCGTGGGCCGCGGCAGGCCGGGGAGGCCCGCCGGCGGACCCGCCCCCGTCGAGGCTCCGGAGTCGGTCCCGGTGTGAGCGACGCGGACCGGTCCGGCGGCGGACCCGGGTGGCCGCCGCCGGACCGCACCGGTCAGTGCGTGTTCCCCCGCGGCTTCAGGGGCACCCGCGGCAGTTCGGGCGCGGGCAGCGCGTCGCCGTCGTAGCCCTTGACCTCACCGAACCGGGTACCCGTCATCCAGTCGGAGCGGGCCTGTTCGATGTCCTCCTGCGTGCGGCCGATGAAGTTCCACCACATGATGATCCGCTCGCCGAGGGGAGGTCCCCCGAGCAGCACCGCCCGGGCGGGCACGTCGGCGTGGTTGGTCAGGGTCAGGGTGTCGCCGCCGGGGGCCAGGTAGCCGAGTTCGGCCGGGCTCAGCCGGGTGCCGGCCATCTCCACGTCGCCGGCGTCGACGAGCAGGCCGTGCTCGTGGGCCGGGTCGATCGCCAGGGTGACGGTCGCACCGGGATCGAGCGCGAGTTCGGCGCCGAGCAGCGGGGTGAAGGTCGGCACCGGCGAGGTGTCGCCGGCCAGGGACCCCAGGAACACCCGTGCCACGCCGCCGCCGAGCGCCACGGGCTCCGGGACGTAGTGCTGGAAGGCGGGGGCGGTGTCACGGTGCCGCTCGGGGAGCACGACCCACAGCTGGACGCCGTGCAGCACCGTGGTGCGCTCGGTGGAGACCTCCGAGTGGCTGATGCCGTGGCCGCCGGTCATGAGGTTGAGTTCGCCGGGCCGTACGTAGGCGTGCGTCCCGAGGCTGTCGCGGTGCTCGATCTCGCCGCTGAAGAGCCAGCTCACGGTCTGCAGCCCGGTGTGCGGGTGGGGCGCGACGTCCATGCCTCCGGTGTCGGAGACGTCGTCCGGCCCGTAGTGGTCGGCGAAGCACCAGGCGCCGATGAGCGAGCGGTCCCGCTGCGGCAGGGTGCGCCGCACCGTCATCGCGCGGGGTCCGCCGAGCGGGACGTCGCGGGCGGACAGGATCTCCACGGTGCCCTCGGGCTGGGTCCCGCTCATGTCGCGCTTCTCACACAACGACTGCTTCGAATTTCAACAATCATGGAGTTGATGATACGGCGATGCCCCCGAAGGACGACGGCGCATCCCACAGCGGCCGGAGACGGCCCGGCGAAGGAGTACTGGTGAGCGACACCACGGCGGTTCGGCAGGGCAGGCGGATCTTCATCGACAAGCAGAGCCCTCGGGCCTACAAGGCGATGCTGGCGGCCGCCGAGACCGTACGTGCCGTGGCCACCGAGGCCGGGCTCGAACACGACCTCGTGGAGCTGGTGAACATCCGCGTGTCGCAGCTGAACGGCTGCGCCTTCTGCCTGGACCGGCACACCAGGACCGCCCTCAGCGCGGGCGAGACCCCGCAGCGGCTGACCGTGCTGCCGGCCTGGCGCGACACCGAGCTGTTCACCGCGCGCGAGCGCGCCGCGCTCGCGGTGGCCGAGGTGACCACGGACCCCACCGACGCCACCGCCCAGGAAGAGGCCTACCAGGCCGCGCGCGAGGTGTTCGGCGACGACGAGCTCTCGGCCCTGATCTGGGTGGCGATCACCATCAACTCCTTCAACCGGGTCTCCATCCTGAGCAAGCACCCGGTCCGCCCCGGCCCGCGCCGGTGAGCCACGACCGTACGCGAAGGGGCGCGGCCCGCCGTTCGTGACGGCCGGGCCGCGCCCTTCCCGTTACGGCGGGGTCAGCCGTCCAGGTCCCGCTTGGCCCCCGGGCCGGAGTGCACCCGCTCGATGTACTCCGGGGCGAGCCGGCTGACCTCGTCGAGCGCGGCGAGGTCGTCCTCGGTGAGCGTGAGCCCGGCCGCGGCGAGGTTGCCCTGCAGCTGGTCCATGCGGCTCGCGCCGACCAGCACGCTGCTGACCCCGGGCTGCTGCATCACCCAGGCGAGGGCCACCTGCGCGACCGTCGCGCCGTGCCGCGCGGCGATCTCGTCGAGGCGGTCGACCACGTCGTGTCCGCGTGCCTCGTCGACCGGCGGGTTCGAGCCCTTGCCCCAGCGCGTCGAGCGGTCGCGCTCCGCTCCCCGGCGGAACCTGCCGCTCAGGAAACCGCCCGCGAG
The DNA here is from genome assembly GCF_033792765.1 of Streptomyces sp. PA03-6a. Classification (NCBI taxonomy): domain Bacteria; kingdom Bacillati; phylum Actinomycetota; class Actinomycetes; order Kitasatosporales; family Streptomycetaceae; genus Streptomyces; species Streptomyces sp. PA03-6a. The sequence goes on from NZ_JARAVK010000003.1 coordinate 62,559, forward strand.
GGGGCTGTAGACCAGCAGGCCGAGCCCCTGGTCGCGCACGGCGGGGAGGATCTCGCGCTCGATGTCGCGGCCGACGAGGGAGTAGTAGGCCTGCAGGGAGGCGAAGCGCTCCAGGTCGTGCAGGGCCGAGACGCCCAGCGCCTTCATCAGCTGCCACGCCGCGAGGTTGGAGGCGCCGATGTAGCGCACCTTGCCCTGGCGGACCGCGTCGTCGAGCGTGCGGAGGGTCTCCTCCAGCGGCGTCAGCGGGTCGAAGCTGTGGATCTGGTAGAGGTCGATCCGGTCCGTGCCCAGCCGCCGCAGGCTGTCCTCCAGCTGGCGCATGACGTGCAGGCGCGACAGGCCCATGTCGTTGGGGCCGGCGCCCATCCGGCCGTAGACCTTGGTGGCGAGGACGACGTCGTCGCGCCGCCCGCCGAGTATCCGGCCCAGCACCTCCTCCGACTCCCCGTCGGAGTAGATGTTCGCGGTGTCGATCAGGTTCACGCCGGCGTCGAGCGCGGCGTCCAGCATCTTGCCGGACTCGGTGTCGCCGAGGCCCCCGAGCACCTTCCAGAAGTCGTGGTCGCCTCCGCCGAAGGACATGGTGCCCAGGCCGAGCCGGGACACCAGGAGGCCGGTGTTGCCAAGTCGCGTGTAGCGCATGTCGTCGTCTGCCTTGCCTTTGCGTGTCACTGCCTCGCGGACGGGACAGCGGTGCACCGTTCACGGGCACATCGGACAGTATGCACGACACTCTGTCGGACAGAGTGTCCGAGACAGTACGGTGACCTATGGGACGGAGAGAATGGGCGTCCGGTCAACCAGGGAGCAGTACACATGGCATCGATCACCCGCCCGACCCGCCAGACCAGGCGCCGCGCGGACTCCGAGGCGGCGGTCCTCGCCGCCACCGAGCGGCTCCTCCAGGGCGGCGCCACCTTCACCGAGCTCGGCGTCCAGCGGATCGCCGCGGAGGCGGGCGTGGCGCGGTCGACCTTCTACCTGTGCTTCCGGGACAAGACCGACCTGCTCATCCGGCTGACCGCCCACATGAAGGAGGAGCTGTTCCGGATCGGCGGCGACTGGCGTCCGACCGGGCCGGACGGCGGCCCCGACGGCCTGGCGGCGATCTACGTGGAGCAGCTGCGCTACTACCGCGAGCGCGGGCCCCTGCTCGCCGCCATCGCCGAAGTGGCCGCCTACGACGCCGAGATGCGCGAGGCCAGGGCACGGGAGATCGACCGGTTCACCCGGCACATGACCCGGCTGATCGAGGAGGAGCAGCAGGCCGGCCGCCTCCACCGGGGGGTGGACGCGGCGGCCGCGGCGCACGTGCTGGCCTGGGGCGGTGAGCAGGTCATCGCACGTCAGGTGGCGACCGGCGACCCGGCCCGGGACGAGGCCGTGGCCCGCGACCTGGCCGGGTCGCAGTGGTACGGCACCTACCGCCGCCCGGAGGCCTGAGTCCTTCCGTATGGCGGAACGCGTACGCCCGAGATTTGACTCGGTCAATTCTGGCCCTTACGTTCGAGGGGCGGGCGACGAGAACCGCACCCCTCCCCCACCCCACCGGAGCGAACCCGCGTGAAGTGCTACGACTGCGTCCAGGAAGCGCGCCACGACAGCGAAGGCATCGGCGTCTGCACCCGTTGCGGGCTGTTCACCTGCGCGGACCACTCCCGCGTCGTCCGCCTCCCCGTCCACCAGCCCCGGGGGCTCGGCCGGGCGACCAGCCGCCTGCCCGCGCGCCGCGTCGTCTGCGCCACCTGCCACACGGCCGAGACCGCCGAGTGAGCACGGCCATGGCGGCACGTGCACTAAAATTGACTTTGTCAAATCTCGTGCGCGAAGGAGCGTGACGCCGCCATGGAGCAGTCAGTGGGCGACCTGCTCAAGAGCAAGGGGCTGCGCAGTACGGCACAGCGCCGCGCCCTCCTCAGCGCCTTGCAGGGCCACCCCCACTCCACCGCCTCCGAGCTCGAGGCGAGGATCGGCGTCGGCTCCCCGGGCGCGGGCGGACTGTCCAAGCAGGGCCTCTACAACGTGCTCGACGACCTCACCAGGGTGCAGTTGATCCGCTGCATCGAGCCCGCCGGTTCCGCCGCACGCTACGAGCTGCGCGTCGGCGACAACCACCACCACCTGGTCTGCCGCAGCTGCGGACGTGTCGAGGACGTCGACTGCACCGTCGGCGCGGCCCCCTGCCTGGACCCCCTGGAGGACAAGGGCTTCGTCATCGACGAGGCCGAGATCACCTGGTGGGGACTGTGCGCCGACTGCCAGAAGGCCGCCACCGGCGCCTAGATTTGACCGGGTCCAATCTAGGCGTAGTGTGGGAAGCGCACCAGGACGAAGGCCGCCACCGGCCCCGTCACACCCCTCCCACCTCGCCGGCCGGACGCGGACCTCGCGGCACGCACCGCACACCGCCCGCCCATGGGAACGGAGTCCATCGTGACCACGACCCTGCACGCCTCCCCCACCAACCGGCGCCGCGCTTTCGACGCCGCCCCGTTCACCGCCTCTGCACCGCTGGCCGCCACCCTCCAGGACGTCCTCGTCGACCTGCTGGAACTGCACGCACAGACCAAGCAGGCGCACTGGAACGTCGTCGGCCGCGGCTTCCGCAGCCTGCACCTGGAACTGGACGAGATCGCCGCGACCGCCCGTGAAGCGGCGGACGAGATCGCCGAGCGGATGCGCGCCGTCGGCGCCACCCCCGACGGCAGGAGCGACACCGTGGCACGGACCACGACGCTCCCCGAGTTCCCCGCGGGCCGTATCGAGGACACCCGCGCCGCGGCCCTCGTCCTCGGCCGCCTCAACACCGTCGGATGCGTGCTGCGCGCGGCGTCCAGCGCCACGGGCGGCGAGGACCCGGCCACGGGGGACCTGGTCAACACCACGCTGCAGTCCGTCGAGAAGCACGCCTGGATGCTGCGCGACCGCCTCGCCCACGGCTGACCTTCCGTCACATTCCGTACGGTCGGGACACCTTGACGACGTCGGACGGCGGACGCGTGGTCACACCTGCCGGACCATGACACCCGCCGCGGTCAGTGCGCCGACCGCGTCCTGCGGCGCGGAGTCGTCCGTGACGACGGCGTGCAACGCGCCGGCCGGGGCGACGAAGGCGAGGGCGGTGCGGGAGAGTTTGACCCCCTCCGTCACCGCGATGACGCGGCGGGCGGAGCCGATGGCGGCCCGCTTCACGGCGGCGTCGTCCAGGTCGTAGGCCGTGAGGCCGTTGGCGGCGTTCAGACCGCAGCAGCCGATCACCGCGGTGTCGAAGCGCAGCGCGGCCAGCGACGCCTCGGTCAGCGGGCCGGTGAGCGCCAGTTCGCCGGGCCGCGGCCGGCCGCCCGGGACGAGCAGGGTCAGGTGCGGGGCGCCGGTCAGGGCGTTCACCGAGTGCAAGGACAGGGGCATCACCGTCAGCCGGCGCCCTTCGAGCGCCCGGGCCACCTCCAGGCAGGTCGTACCGCTGTCCAGGACGACGGCCTCGCCGTCGGCGATCAGCCCGGCGACCTCGGCGGCGATGCGCCGCTTGCCCTCCTGCCCCTCCTGGGACCGGAGCCCGAAGGGCGGTTCCTCACCGCGCAGCAGCAGGCTCCGCGCGCCGCCCCGGTAGCGCTCCAGGACACCCTGGGCGGCCAGCACCTCCAGGTCGCGGCGGACGGTCATCTCCGAGGCGCCGGTGAGGGCGGCCAGTTCGGCGACGCCGACGCGGCCCGCCTCCTGCACGGCCTCGGTGATCTGCCTGAGTCGGTCGGTACCAGCCATGACCGCATTGAACAGCAGTAATGTTCAAAAGGCAAGGTTTCGAAAGCAATCCATGTTCGCTATGTTCGAAGTGTGAACACAGCACCTCGGGCCGCCCGGATGGCCACCTTCGCCTACTTCGTGCTGAACGGCTTCGTGCTGGGAATGTGGATCGTGCACATCCCGGAGATCGAGCACCGCACGGGGATCGGCCATGCCACGCTCGGCTGGCTCCTGCTGCTGCTCGGCGCGGGGGCCTTCGCGGGCATGCAGATCGTCGGCCCGCTCACCGACCGCCTCGGTGCCCGTACGGTCGTGCCCGTCAGCGCGGCGCTGTGCAGCGCCACCGTCGTCCTGCCGGGCCTGGCCGGCGACGCCTGGACCCTGGGGGCCGCCCTCCTGCTGCTCGGCATCGGCAACGGCAGCCTGGACGTCAGCATGAACGCCCACGCCGTCCAGGTCGAGCACGGCTACGGACGGCCCGTCATGTCGGCCTTCCACGCCACCTTCTCCATCGGCGGCGTCCTGGCCGCGCTCGCGGGCGCGCGGACGCTCAGCAGCGGCTGGAGCCCGGCGTGGACGCTCGGGGTCGTCGCGGCGCTGGGCGTCGTCGTCGCGGTCGCGGCGGCACCCGCCCTGCTGCGGCCCGCAACCCGCGCCCCCGATACGGGAGATGCGAAGGCTCAGGCCCACCGGCGGACGCCACGGCGCATCTGGGCACTCGCCGTACTCGCGTTGATGATCATGATGTGCGAAGGGGTGGCCAACGACTGGAGCACGCTCCACCTGAGCACCGTGCTGGACGCGCCGGCCGCCACCGCCGCCCTCGCCTACGGGGCCTTCTCCACCGCCATGACGGCCGGCCGGTTCGTCGTGGACCGCGTGGCGACGCGGCTCGGTCCCCTGGCCGTCCTGCGGGGCGGCGCCACGGTGGCCGCGGCCGGGCTCCTCACGGCGGCCCTCTCCCCCTGGGTGCCCCTGGCGGTGGCCGGCTGGGCCGTGTTCGGCGCCGGACTGTCCGGCTGCGTGCCCCAGTTGTTCAGCGCGGCGGGCCACGCCGACCCCGCCGCCGCCGGCGCCAACGTCTCCCGCGTCGCCGGGCTCGGCTACCTCGGCATGCTCGCCGGCCCGGCGGTCATCGGGCCGCTGACCCGTCTGATGCCGCTCAACATCACCTTCCTGCTGCCCGTGGCATGCTGTGCCGTCGCGGCCGCGGCGGCCGGCATTCTGCGGCCGCCCGCGCGCACCGCACCGGCGCACCAGGAGGTCTCGACGGCATGACCGGCACCGAACGCACCGGCGGGAAGCCCGCCACGATCGAGTCGTTCACCGTGGACTGCGACGGGGAGACCCTCGGTTGCACGGCGGCGCGCCCGGTCACGGACGACACGGGAGCGGCCGGGGCGCTGACGGCCGTTGTCCTGCACGGCGCGGGAACCAGCGACAGGCAGCGGCTCACCGGCCTGCTGGGCGACGTCGCCGCCCGTGGTCACCACGCCCTCGCCTTCGACTTCTCGGGGCACGGCGACAGCACCGGCCTGCTCGCGGACTCCAGCCTGAGGCGGCGGTTCCTCCAGGCCCGGGCCGTCATCGACGGACATGTCCCGGCCCGGCACCGCCTGGCCGTGATCGGCTTCAGCATGAGCGGGCAGACCGTCGCCGACCTGGCGCGGCACTACGGCGCACGGGTGGCGTCCGTCGGCCTGTGCGCCCCTGCCGTGTACGCGCCCGACGCGTGGACCGTGCCCTTCGGGGCGGGCTTCACCGAGATCATCCGGACGCCGGAGAGCTGGCGGAACTCGCCCGCCCTCGACGTCTTCCGCTCCCTCTCCGGCCGGGCGGTCCTGGCGACCCCGGCCGCCGACGCGGTGATCCCGCCCGCCGTCACCGAGGCCGTCGCCACCGCGCTCGGGGGCTCCCGCGCGCGCTTCACCCGGCTCACCTACCCGGACGCGGAGCACCGCCTCGCCCTGTGGTTCACCGGCAACCCGGAGCCGCGCGGCCGCTTCGTCGACGCCGTCCTGCGCGACGGGGCGTGAACGTCCGGGCCCGTCAGCCCCGTTCGTACGCCCGCAGTGCGGCGACCGAGCGGCGTACGGCCTCGGCGTGCCCGAACAGCCCGGGCAGGCCGCCGGTGTGCAGGAAGACGGTGCGCCGGCCGCGGCGGATGTCGCCGTCGCGTACCGCCGCGGCCAGACCGGCCATGGCTCGGCCGGTGTAGGTGGGGTCCAGGGCGATGCCCTCGGTGGCCGCCGCCGTACGCATCGCCTCCAGGACCGGTTCGTGGAGCGTCGCGTAGCCGGCGCCGACCTGGTCGGTGCGAATGCGCAGCGAGTCCGGGGCGACGGCACGGTGGGCGACCGCCCCCACCAGGTCCGCCACGATGGCGGCGGGTCCGGTCACGGCGCCGCAGTGGACGCCCAGGACCCGTTCCTCACCCAGTGCGGCGACGAGACCGGCCATGGTGCCGCCGGAGCCGAGGGCCACCACCACATGGGCGACGTCGGGCAGTTGGGCGTGGAGCTCCTCACCGGCCTCGACGTAGCCGCGGGCACCGCTCGGGCTGGAACCGCCGAAGGGGATGAGGTGGGGCAGCGCGCCCTCGCGGCGCAGTTGTCCGCACACCTCCTCGGCGACGCCCGCGAGACCGGCGGGCTCGGCGTCGCCGGCCCAGACGACCCTGGCACCGAAGAGGCCGTCCAGGACGAGGTTGCCGGTGCCGGACCCGGCTTCGGGTTCCTCGCCGGGGAAGACGAGGACGACGTCGAGCCCGAGGCGCGCGCCGGCCGCGGCGGTGAGGCGGGCGTGGTTGCTCTGCGCCGCGCCGACCGTCACCAGGGTGTCCGCGCCCGCGTCGAGTGCCTCGCCGACCGTCCACTCCAGCTTGCGGACCTTATTGCCGCCGCCGCCCAGCCCGGTGAGGTCGTCCCGCTTGATCCACAGGTCGTCCGCGCCCAGGCCGAGGGCGGTGGCCAGGCGCGGCATGGGCTCGACGGGCGTGGGCCAGGTGGACAGCGTGATCTTGCCGGGCATCGGCTGCGCTCCAGGGTCTGACGGCGGCGGTGACCGGCGTTCCGGACGCCGGTGGAGTCCATTGTGGGCGCTGCCGGGCGCCCACCCCTCCGGAAGGGCGGAAGGGGGCCCGGTGGCTGCCTCCGCGCGGCGAAGGGACACTTGGAGTCTCCCCCTGAGGAGGTGGGATCGCCGTGAGCGAGTTCGAGCGCTCCATGAACATGACGGCCTCCGCGGACCGCGTCTTCGACCGGGCGCAAGACCTCGGCCGCATCGAGTCCTGGCTCCCCGACGAGCTGCACGTCCGCGCCGCCGAACCGCCCGCCGTCACCGTGCACGACGACGACACCGGACGGGACGCGGCCGCGCTCTTCCGGGCCGACCGCGCGCACAAACGGCTGGAGTGGGGTACCAGCGAGGACGACCGCTACGCGGGCTGGCTGCAGGTGGACCGGACCGACGAGCGGACCAGCGAGGTGACCATCCACCTGTCGTTCTTCGACGAGAGCATCGCGCCGCCGGAGGACGTCGTGGACCAGGCCTTGGACGACAGCCTGCACCGTCTGTCGCGCATGGCCACCGCCTGAGTCCGGCGGCGCGTCCGGGCGCCGGGGCCAACTGTCGGCGCCGGCCGCACCGCCGGTGCGAGAGGACGGCTCCCGGGATGACGCACGTCCCAGCGGACCCGGACTCCGTCCCCTCGTGCCTCCCAACGTAAATCTCAGTTTGGACTGAGTCAAATGTCGGCGGTCGCCCCGGACCGGCCCCGTGCCACCCTCGCCGGACTTCCTGGGACTGCGGGTACCAGGCAGCCACGCGGCCCGCGCAGCACACTGGGGACATGGCGGCGACGGAATTCGGCAGAGCGGTGCGGAGGTGGCGGGAGCGGGTGGCCCCCGAGGCCGCCGGGCTGCCGGTCGGCGGGCACCGGCGTGCCCCGGGACTGCGCCGGGAGGAACTGGCGCAGCTGGCGGGGATCTCCGTCGACTACGTCACCCGGCTCGAACAGGGCCGGGCCTCCCATCCGTCGGCGCAGGTCGTGGAAGCCCTGGCCAGGGCGCTGCGGCTGTCCCCGGACGAGCGCGGGCACCTGTTCCAGCTGGCCGGCCTGGCGCCCCCCGGGCCGGACACCGTCCCCGCCTACATCACGCCCAGCGTCCAGCGTCTGCTCGACCGGCTGACCGGCACCCCGGTCGCCGTCTACGACGCGTCCTGGACGCTGCTGGTGGCCAATCCCCCGTACGCGGCGCTCATGGGAGATCCGTCCGGGTGGCGAGGCAACCAGCGCAACGGGGTCTGGAACCACTTCGTCGGCGGGGGCGAGCGGATCCGGCGCACCCCGGAGTACCTGGCCGCCTTCGAGTCGGCACTCGTCGCCGACCTCCGCGCGGCCGCCGACCGCTACCCGGCCGACCCGCAGGTGCGCCGGCTCGTCGCGGACCTCCGCGCGAACAGCGAGCGGTTCGCCGGGCTGTGGGACGCCGGCGCGGTCGGCCGGCACGAGGCGGCCCGAAAGACGCTCGACCACCCGCGCGTGGGCCCGCTGACCCTCGACTGCGACGTGCTCACCGTGACGGGCAGCGACCTGCGCATCATGGTCTACACCGCAGAACCCGGCACCGAGGACGCCGACCGCCTGGCGCTGCTCACCGTGCTCGGCACCCAGGAACTCACCGGGTGACGGCCGCCAGTCGCTCGAACGCGGTCGGGAACGGCCTGCGGGGCAGGAAGTCACGGATGCGGCGGGCACACTCCGCCGCGGAGGTCTCGGTCGTGTCGCACTCGACGTCGTAGAGGCCGTGGGCGTGGACGAGTCCGGACTGACGGGCCGCCAGGCCTTCGGGGCGGTCCCCGCGCTCGCGCTCGCGCCGCCGGAGTTCCCCGGGCGAGCAGTGCACCCCCACCAGGACGACGTCCCTCAGGGGGAACAGCCCGAGGCAGTCCCGCAGGCGCCAGGGCTCGCTGAGGACGTGGTCGACCACCACGTTGTTGCCCCCGGCGGCCATGCCGGCGACCGCGCGGTGGAATCCCCGCCAGGTGCGCCGCAGTACGCCCGGCAATTCCTCCGGGCCCACCTCGCGACGGGACCGCATGGCGTGGAACGCGTCCACCGGCATGTGGAAGTAGGTGCCGTCCAGGGTGAGCAGCAGTTCCCTGGCGATGCTCGACTTCCCGGAACTGGACGTCCCGTTGAGGAAGACGATGAGGCCGCCTGGCCCGGCTTCGGTGGCTGCGCCGGTATCGGTGGTCGCGTCGGCTTCGGGCAAGGTGCCTCCTCCGCCGCCGGACCGCCGGGGGCCGTGGTGGGCGGTCGCCCTACGGCGCTTGCGTGCCAGGCGCGTTGGGGCCTGCCGACGGCTGGGTGGGGGGAGGACCCACGATCCGGTCCTCCACTGCGGACAGGACGAGCATCAGCCCGAGCAGGAACACCGGCAGCCCGAGCACCAATGCGGCGATCATCGCAGATCCTCCTCGCACGGCAGGGACGTTCGCCTGCGGCGGGCAGGGGCGTCGGACGGGTGGCGGCGGTCGTGGACACGGTGGGACACGGGCGACATGGGCACCTCCGCTGTGGCGTCGGATGCCCGCCTTCCCCGCTTCGGGCGTTGTATGGGGGCGCCCGGGAAGCCGGCGCTCCCGCGTCCCGGTTCCGGTCCCGGGCGCCGCGCCCCGTCGGGTCAGTAGCGGAAGGCGTCGGGACCGTCGAGCCGCCCGAACCGCCGCGGGTGCGGGATCTGCTCCGGCCGCTGGGCCCACCGGGCACGGCGGCGCCGGGCGCCTCCGTGCTCGCCCCAGTAGAGGACCGCGACGACACCGGCCGTCGCGCACAGCAACGCGCCGACGACGACGCTGTAGACCGTGCCCGTCGAGAACACCCCGACCACGGTGCCCAGCACGACTCCCAGCATTCCCGCACCGAAAACGAGCCTGCGAATCTTCAAATCCATGAAGAATCACTCCCTTTCGCCAGAACGCATTCCCCGGTGAACGCCCGTCAATCCACGGATCGCCTTAACGAGTGACACCCGGCCCGGGTTTGTGACGCATCATCATGCCCTTTCCCCCGCATTCCTCCACGATCGGGGAGCCGCGGTTTCACACGAGGGCGTCCATCGCCGTGCGGTATAGGACCTCCTCGGCCCGGTCCCACGACCAGCCGTTCTCCACCACGAGCGTGCGCCAGCCGGTCGGGCCGAACCAGAACCAGAGCAGGTCGGCGGTCTCCTCCGGCGAGTAGCGCGCGGCGGATCCGCTCACCGCCAGGAAATGCCGGGCGACCGCGCGCAGCGCCTCCCGGTAGTCCGCCGTCGCCCTTTCCCACAACGCCTCGCCGTTCTCGTGCACGGGCAACGCCTTCTGAATCGCCTCGTGCGCCTTGAACTGGCTCTCGTTGCCCGCCCGGGTGCCGCCGGCGAGCGCCCGCAGGACACCCTCGGGCGTCCGTACGGCCAGGATGCGCGCGACCGCCCCCTCGTAACCGGACCCCACGACGGCCTTGTCGACGATCCGGTCCAGGATGTCCGATTTGCTGCCGACGCTCGCGAAGACCGTCTTCGACGCGACCCCGGCCGCCGCCGCGATGTCCGCGACGGTCACCCGCCCGTAGCCGCGTTCGGCGAAGAGCTGCTCCGCCTGTTCGAGGATCACCGCACGCGTCCGCGCCGCGGCCTGTTCACGGAGCGGGGAGACGTAAGCGCGCTTGGTGACCATGACGTCATCCTACTATCGGTGCCGCTTTGACCTATCCAATCGGTCCTCTATAACCTCAATATCGGATGCGCGGCTCGCGCATCCGGTGAGACCGGCCCGCGGGACGGGCGGGCGAAAGGTGGGAACGATGGCGATGGACGCCAAGGACCTGGCCGAAGGGCTCTTCCGGATCCTGGAGACGGGCGACGCGGCGCTGGCCGCCGAGGTCGTGGGCGCCGACAACCACAACCGGGAGGCGGCCGTCTCGCCCGCGGCCTGTTCGATACCCGGCCCGGCGGGGACGCTGGCCTCTGGCGCATGGCTCCGCTCGGCCTTCAGCGAGCTGCGCTTCCCGGTGCTGGGCATCGCCCGCAACGACGATCAGGTCTGGATCCGGCTGCGCATGCAGGGACGGCACACCGGTCCGTTCGTGCGCTTCCGGGACGGCGTCCTCGACCAGGCGATCCCTCCCACGGGGCGCGAGGTCGACTTCGAGCAGGTGCACCTGCTCGACCTCCGCGGCGGCAAGGTCGTCCGGCACGAGGCGCTGCGCGACGACGTCACGATGCTGGGCCAGCTCGGCATCTTCCCCCCGTCGCCGGGCGTGGCGCTGCGCATGGTCGCCTGGAAGGTCTCCGGACGCGCCAAGCGGGCCGCCGACGAGGTCACGAAGCTCGCGGCCGAGGCGGCCGGGCAGGCGCGCGCGTAGCCCGGCGGGCCCGGCTCAGCGGGCGCCCGAGGCGCCCCGTGCCAGCAGGAGCAGCGCGTCGACCAGGCTCTCGGCCGAGCTGCCGGTGGCCAGGCGGCGCAGCTGCATCCCGAACACCAGGGCCACGACCGTCGAGGCGGCCTCCTCGGCGTCCGGCACGCCGAGGGCGGTCAGCACGGACGCGGCGAGCCGGTCGTAGGCGGCGAAGCACTCGGCCGCGGCCTCCCGCAGCGCGGGGTCGCGGCCGGCCTGGACGTACAGCTCGAAGGGCGCGAGGTGGGTGCTGTCGAAGCCCGTCCCCTCGGCGACCTGCCCGACCAGCGCGGCGGCGCCCTTGAGGTCGATGCCCTCCTCCTGCCCCCGGGCGGCCAGTTCGGTGAAGCGGCCGGTCTCCTCCTCCACGAAGTGCAGCAGGCTCTCCCGCAGCAGGTCGTGCTGCGTGGCGAAGTGGTAGGTCACCGAGCCGAGGGACACCCCGGCCTCCTGGGCGATGCGCCGATTGGTGACCGCGGCGACACCGTCCTGACCGATGATCCGCAGGACGGCGCTGATGATGTTCTGGCGGGTGCCGGCGGGGTTGGGCATGCCTGTCATTGTGTCACCGCGGCAGGGGCGCACTGCTCGTACCAGCGCTGATCGCTCTCCAGCTGCGCGGCGAGCGAGATCAGCAGGGGCTCGCTGTGGGCCGGCCCGAGGAGCTGGGCGCCCACCGGCAGGCCGTCGCCGAAGCCCGCCGGGACGCTGATGCCGGGCCAGCCGAGCACGTTCCAGGGCCAGGCGTACGGGCAGGCCGCGATCACCGCCCGGTCGGTGCGCCGCCCGGACAGCTCCGTCATGGCGCCCACGGCCGGGGGCGGGGTGGCGGTGGCGGGGGTGAGGAGCACGTCGAAGCGGGAGAAGATCTCCCCGATCCGGCGGTGCTGGCCGCCCTCCGCGCGGCGGGCGCGGCGCAGGGCGGCCCCGGCGAGCAGACGCCCGTTCCGGGAGGCGGTCAGGGTGCGGGGGTCGAGGAGCGTACGGTCCGGGACGCGGTCGCTCCACTGGCTGATGCCGGCGAACGCGCGGGGCAGGAAGCTCAGTCCGATCAGGCCGTAGCGCGGCTCGGCCTCCTCCACGTCGTGGCCCAGCCGGGCGAGGGCGTCGGCCAGGTCCCCGAGCGCGCGGCGCACGGACGGGTGGAGCGGGGCACGGGCGGCGACGAACGGGGGCCGCCAGGACACCGCGATCCGCAGCCGGCCCGGCTCGCGACCGGCCGCCTCGACGGCGGCGATGCCCGGGGGCCGGTGGAGGTCGCCCGGGTGCTGTCCGGCGGCGGCGTCCAGCAGCAGCGCCGCGTCGCCAACGGTGCGGGCGAGCGGGCCGTTGACGGTCAGGCCGTGGAAGGACTCGGCGTCGGGCCAGGTGGAGACCCGGCCACGCTGCGGCTTGATGCCCACCAGACGCGTCCACGCCGCGGGGATGCGGACCGAACCCGCCCCGTCCGAGCCCAGCGCCCCGGCCACCACCCCGGCGGCCACCGCCGCCGCCGCGCCGCCGGAGGAACCCCCGGGCGTGTGCCCGAGGTCCCACGGGTTGCGGGTGGCACCAAAGGCGGGGCCCTCGGTGAACGGCCACTGCCCCAGCTCACAGGTGTTGGTCTTGCCGACGACGATCGCGCCGGCCGCACGCAGCCGCCGTACCGCCTCGCCGTCCTCGGACTTGGCCGGGAAGGCCCCGGCGCAACCGAACGCGGTCGGTTCGCCCGCCAGGTCCGTGTCGTCCTTGATCGCGACGGGGACGCCCAACAGCGGCAGCCGCTCGCCCCGCTCCAGCCGCCGGTCGGCCTCCTCGGCCTCCGCCAGGGCGGCCTCGGCGCGCACACGGCGGAAGGCGTTGACGGTCGGCTGGGTGGCGTCGATGCGGCCGAGCGTCACGCGCACCAGCTCCGCCGCGGTGACATCGCCTTCGCGCAGCGCCCGGGCCTGCGCCGCGAGGCCCTCGGTACGGGCAGTGGACACGGCCGCCCCCTCTCTCTATTGTTCGTTCGAACGAACGAGACGGGAGGTTAGACGGATGCGCATCGCCGGTGCAACTGTTCTGCTCACCGGTGCCACGGGTGGGCTCGGCCAGGACATGGCGCGCGAACTCGCCGCCAGGGGCGCGCGGTTGACCCTCAGCGGGCGCCGCGCCGAGGTCCTCGAACCCCTGGCCAAGAGCCTGGACGCGAGGGCCGTCCCCGCCGACCTCGCGGACCGCGCCGACGTGGAGCGGCTGGCCGCCGAGTGCGCCGGCGTCGACGTCCTCGTGGCCAACGCCGCCCTGCCGAGCAGCGGCGAGCTGCTGGACTACTCCCCCGACCAGCTCGACCGCGCCCTGATGGTGAACCTGCGGGCACCGGTCCTGCTGGCGCGGCTGCTGGCGCCGGCCATGGTCGAGGCCGGGCGGGGCCACGTCGTCCTCATCGGCTCGCTGTCCGGCAAGGCCGCCTCGCGGTCCACTTCCCTGTACAGCGCGACCAAGTTCGGCCTCCGCGGCTTCGCCCACGGCTTCCGCGAGGACCTGCACGGCACCGGTGTCGGGGTGTCCCTGGTCCAGCCCGGATTCGTCCGGGATGCCGGCATGTTCGCCGACACGGGTGCCAAGGCACCTGCCGGGGCACGTACCGTGACGCCCCGGCAGGTCACGGCGGGGGTCGTCCGGGCCGTCGAACGCAACCTCGGCGAGGTGAACGTGGCCCCGCCCGAGCTGCGCCTGCTCAGCGCGGTGGCCGGGCAGTTCCCGGTGTTCGCCGCCCGCGTCCAGCGGCTCAGCGGATCCGCCGAGCGTGCGACGCGGGACATCGTGACCGCGCAGCGGCACCGCCGCTGAGCGGCCGTCCGCCGCAGGCCGGGAACGTGCGCGCCGCTGCCGGACGGCGGGGCCGCCGTACGGGTGTGACGCCGTCCGGCACGACCGTACGGGGTCACATGTGCGGGTACCGGCGCCGCCGCCAGGTCCACGCCACCGCGGCGGCCGCCGCCGCCCAGCCGAAGAGCACCAGGTACGGGAAGGCGTACTGGTTCTCGGCGAAGTAGATCGCGTTGTGCTGGGCGTTGACCGAGGCCCCGGGCGGCAGCCAGCGGCCGACGGCCCCCAGCGGCTCGGGCAGGAGCAGCCAGGACACCGCCCCGCCCGAGGACGGGTTGCCGAGCAGCACCATGAGCAACCACGTCGGCAGGATGGCCCATTTGCCGAACAGCATGTAGAACGCCGTGAACACCAGCCCCGAGGTCACCATCGTGAGGGTCAGGATCGCCCAGGACTGGAGGAAGGGCAGCCGCAGCACGTGCAGCCCCCAGTCCACCACCGCGACGATGGACAGGCTTCCGAGCGCGGAGTACGCGACGATCGTCAGGAAGCGCTCCAGCGGTCTGAGCTCCGACGCGTGCACGGTCAGCTGCACCGCGCCGAGGAAGCCCACGATGACCGCGGCGAGCGTGATGTAGAAGATCGCGAGCCCCTGCGGGTCGCCGGGCTGCAGCGGTCTGAGGTCGCCGAGGCTCAGCCGCACCCCGGCCTGCGCGGCCGCCAGCGGGGCCGCCGCCGCCAGCACACGCGCCACCGAGGCCCCCGCGGCCGGCACCAGGTCGAACGAGACGGTGCCGCCCCCGGCCTTGGTCTGCGCCACGGCGAACACATGCTGCCGGTCGACGGCGTCGACGGCGGCCGCCCGCGTGGCGAAGCGCCGCTGCACCAGTTCGGTGCTCAGGCCCGAGTCCATGCCCGCCACGAACTTCTGCAGCTGGGGGGAGTCGTCCACGACGCCGATCGGGATGTGATGCGGTGTCGGATGCGCCATGGCGAAGCTGTACGAACCGGCGAACAGCCCCGCCCCCACCGCCAGGAGCAGGACGATGACCACGGCCGGCCGGAAACGTGACAGCCCTGAGGGGGGAGTCATCGGCATACCCTCATCGCGCCCTCCGAAAGGCCGAGGCCCGTCCCCGGCGGCTTCGCGGCACGGCCGGCGGTGTGGGGCGAACCCGCGGCCCAAGTTACTGCCGGTGATCCACCCCCGCTACCTGACGGGACGTGGGCCCGGCGCACCGACGCGCTGGGCCCGGCGAGCCGTCCGGTCACGCGGCGGCGGCCTCCAGGGCGCGGACGGCCCAGTCGAGGGCGGGCCCGCGGCTCTCCAGGACGGGCCAGCCGTTGACCACCGCGAGCAGCCGGGCGTACCGCTCCCGGCGCGGGTCGGACGCGGTCCGCAGACGGGTCAGCAGTCGTCGCCGGAGCTCGGCGCCGTCCGCGGCGCCGAGGAGGTCCGCGTACTCCGCGGCGACGGCCGCGACGACGGTACGCGCCCGGTCGGAGGCGGGGTCGACGCCCGCGGCCAGGGCGGGGACGACCCGCTCGCCGACCGACGCGACGACGTCGCGGCGCGGCGACGTGGTCCCGGCGCGGGCACGGTCGGCCGCGTGCTCCCCGGCCATCCGGCGCATCGTGGCCCGGAAACCTGGGTCCTGTGACAGTTCGGCGAGCTCCACCCACGCCTGGACCTGGTCCGGCCCGGGGTCCTCGGGCAGCGCCGGGGTGAGGGAGCGGCGCAGGCCCTCGATCGCGGGCGCGTCCGCGAGGTCACCGGGTCCGCCGAGGACGGCGTCGAGGAAGTCGTCGATGAGCCGTCCGCGTTCCGCAGCGGACAGCCCGGCCAGTTCGTGCATGAGCTCCGTCTCCTCCGGGGTGGACCCGCGCCGGGCCACGGCCGTCAGCACCGCGCGCCGCAGCCGCAAGGTGCGGATCTGCGTCTCCAGGGCCGCGGCATGGGCCGCCGCGACCTCGGGCAGGGACAGCTCCCGGTCCACGACCCGCCGGATCGTGGCCAGGTCGAGTCCCAGCTCGCGCAGGGTCCGTACGAGTTCCAGCCGGGCCAGGGCCGCGTCGCCGTAGCGGCGGTAGCCGGCCGGACTGCGGCCGGCCGGCGTCACGATCCCCCGGTCGGAGTAGAAGCGGATGGTCTTGACCGTCAGCCCGGTGCGCCGGGCCAGGTCGCCGATCGAGTAGCGCGCGTCGCCGTTCACGCCCGCTACTCTTCCGTCTCCCCCCGGGGGAGACTCAAGCCCCCGCGCGGGCCGCGACGGCACGGGCCGCCGCCGCGACGCCGCCCCCGCGGGCCGCGCCGGTGAGCGGATCGCTCGGTGCGTAGCGCACGGCGACGCCGTACTGGGCGCAGCGGGCGGCGATGGCGGGACAGGCACGTTCCGCGAGGGCCGCGATGGTCAGGGAGGGGTTGACGGTGAGGGAGGTGGGGACGGCCGCACCGTCCGTCACGAAGAGGCCGGGGTGGGTGCGCAGCTCGTTGAGCTCGGTCAGCGCGGAGATCGCGGCGGAGTCGCCGAGCCGGCAGGAGGCGAGGGGGTGGGCGGTCACCGTGCCCGCCACGTCCTCGCTCCACGGGCGGACGGTGGCGAGGCCGTCCCGTTCCAGCACCGCCCGTGCGTACGTGTCGGCCTCGGACCAGCCGCGCCGCGTGCCGGCCGTCGGTGCGAACCGCATGGTGCCCAGGCCCAGCCCGTTGGCCAGGCGGGTGAAGCTGCCGGTGAGGGGCGGCACGCCGAAGCTGCCCTCGGCCTCGTCCTCGGTCATGGCGAGCACGGTGAGCCAGGAGCGCCAGCGGGCCCGCATCTGCTTCTTGGCGACACCCGACCAGCGCCCCGCGGCGGTCTGGGCGAGGGAATTGGTGACGGTCGGGAAGTAGATCTGCTGGAGGGTGAAGCGGGAGAACTCCGGCGCCCGGGCGTCGAGGCGGTCGAAGGACGCCGCGGTGATCGGCATCCCGATGTGCAGTGCCTCGTACGCCACCGTCGCGCTGCGCGCCAGCCCGAGCAGGGAGCGGACCTTGCCCTCGTCCATCTCCGCGACGCTGACCCGGTCGCCGTTGCCGGAGAAGTAGCCGCCGACGGCGGGCGGGACTCCCCCCAGGGCGAGCGCCGAACGCTGCAGCAGGACCGGTGTGCCGACCGCGCCCGCGGCCAGCACCAGGACCTTGGTGTGGAGGGTGCCCGCGCCGGTGGGGCAGGTGTAGTCCGCCGGGTCCACGGTGGTGTAGTCGACGGCGTAGCGGTATCCGGGCACCGTGGACGGGCGGATCAGCTGCACCTCGTGCAGGGGGCGGATCTCGGCGCCGTGCGCCTCCGCGGCGGGCAGGTAGTTGAGCAGCATGGAGCGCTTGGCACCGAAGCGGCAGCCCGAGAGCATCCAGTTGCAGTCGGTGCAGCGGGCCCGGTCGACGGCGACGGGCACCGGGTTGCAGGTGTGTCCGGCGCGGTCGCAGGCGGCGGCCAGCACGCCGCCCGCGTACGAGACGTCGGGCCAGTCGAGCTTCGTCACCGGCAGGGCCTGCTCGACCTGCTCGTACCAGGGGTCGAGGGCGGCGCGGCTGAGGGAGGCGGGCCACAGCCGCCGTCCCGCGGCGTCGCGCCGGTCGAAGACGAAGGACGGCGCGCGCAGCGACGCGGCGAAGTAGACGACGCTGCCCCCGCCCACGCAGTTGCCCGCGACGACGGAGATACCGTCGCCCTTGATCACGTCGACGATGCGGGGGTACGCGCCCAGGTCGAGGTCGTGGGTGAAGTCCTCGGTGGCCAGGCGCGGTCCGCGTTCGAGGACGGTGACCCGGGCTCCCGCGGCGGCGAGGTGGTAGGCGGGTATCGCACCGCCGAAGCCGCTGCCGATGACGAGGACATCGGTGGTCTGGGGGCTCATGCGGGGCTCCCGGAGGGGGTGGTGGCGGGGTGCGGCTCGGCGAGGGCCGTGCCGTAGGAGTGGGACGGGTAGCGCCACAGACCGTCGGCGTCGGGCGGCGGGAAGCCGGTCCAGACCAGACCGGGGTGGCCTTCGGCGAGGGCCTGCGCGGTGTGGCGGTGGGCGGCGGTGTCGAAGGCCAGACCGACGAGGAAGGCGAGCAGTTGCCAGATCGGGCGGTCGAGGTCGTCGGCCCGGAAGAGCCCGGTGACCAGGGTGGTGCGGTGGTCGAAGGAGAGACCGACGAAAGGCGGTCGGTCGAGCGGGAGCAGGATGAGCCGGCTGATGGCGTACGCGGTGGCGCGGGCGTCCAGCAGCGCCGCGATGCCCGGCAGGAGCGGGTTCAGCGGGAGGTCGGGCGAGGTGAGCAGGGTGATGACCCCGGCCTGTACGGCGCCCGGGCCGGAGGCGGCGCCGGCGATGGCGCGGTCGGAGGGGGAACGTCGTTCCCCCGGCACAAGGGTGTCGGCGAAGGCCTCCAGGGTGGAGACCGGCCAGGAGCCGAGCGCGGCGGCCGCGGCAGGAGCGGCCGCGGCGGGAGCTGCCATCGTGCCCAGCGCGGGCAGGGCGGCGACGGCGGCGGCCAGACCGCGCAGCACTGCGCGCCGGTCGATGCCGGGGAGCGGCTCCATCGGCTACCACCCCGCGCACAGGAGGCTGAAGGGCAACGTGACGGAGAGCCCGCTCTCGCCGGCCTCGTCCCCGTACGCGTCCAGGACGTCCGCGACCTCGGGCAGTTGCGGACGCAGCGCGGCCACCAGGTCGCCTATGCCCACGGTGACCCCGTTGAGCCGGAAGTTCGTCAGGAGCATCGCCGCACGCCGGTTGCGCTTGTCGAACCAGTAGCGGCCGTCCCAGGAGACGTACGGAACCGCCCCGGTGGTGGACTGCACGCTCCAGTGGTCGCGCTGGTAGTAGCGGCACACGGGAAGGGCGAGCGCGAAGCGGGCGGGTTCGGCGAGCAGGAATCGGACGGCGCCGCCGTTGTCGAGGGTGATGTCGCGCTTGGAGTACTCCAAGCACACCGGGTCGGACAGCCAGAGCCACGGGTCGGGGGTCTCGCCCTCCCCGTACGCGTGCCAGTCGCAGGCGGCGGCGAACGACGGCTCGGAGTACGGGTCGGGAGCGTTGGCCGAGGCGGGGGCGGTGGCGGTCACCGCGAACAGGGCGGCCGCGGCCAGGGTCAGCAGGCGTGAGGAACGGCGGAAGCGGGGCATGGGCAGACTCCGGCGGTCGTGGGGACGGGGCGTACGGGGCCTGGGCACCACGCAGGATGCCGCTGACACGACGTCAGGGCAAGGGGTTGCACACAGACTCATTGAATGAGTGGCTCATCCACTGCCTGAGTATGTTGACGCGGTCCCCGTTGCTCGGTGGGCTTGGACCGGACCGCTTCGAGAGGACGACCACGGTGGAGCCACTGCCCCGCGAGACCATCGTCGACGTGCTGGAACGCCGCCTGCAGGAGGACATCCTGGGCGGCACCCACCCCGCCGGCACCCTGCTGCCCCCGGAACAACGCCTCGCCGAGGGCTACGGCGTCACCCGCACCACGGTGAAGCACGCCTTCGGCCGGCTCATCCAGGCCGGTCTCCTGGAGACCCGCCACGGCGTCGGCACCCGGGTCCGCGACTACCTGCGCCTCGGCGGCGCGGACCTGCTGCCCATGCTCGTACGGCACAACCCCGGGTGGCTGGCCGACATCTTCGAAGTCCGTGCCGGTGTCGGCACGTTGATCGCCGAACGCGCCGCCGTCAAGGCCACTCACCCGCAACGCGCCCGGCTGCGCACCCTCCTGGACGCCGTCGGCGCCGCCGCCGACCCCGACGCCGTCCAACTGGCCGACGCCGAGGTCCACCGCGCCCTCGCCCAGGCCACCGGCAACCGCGTCTACGTGCTCCTCACCAACACCCTCTTTGCCGCCTACCTGCCGTTGCGCGCCCGCCTCGTCGCCCCCTTCCGCGACCCGGCAGAGGCCGCCGCCCGCCTGGAACCCCTCGTCACCGCCGTCATCGACGGTGCCGCGACCACGGCCCGCACGGCGGCCCAGACGTACCTCGCCGAGACGCAGCGCATCATGCTGGAGGCGCTGGAGTCGTCCTGAGCCGGGCGGGCCGCCGCGGAAGGGTTCCCCGGTTCCCCCTGTCCGCGGCGGCCGGCCGCGTCAGCGGGCCTGGTCGGTGGGCCGGATCAGGATCTCGTTCACCGCGACGTGGTCGGGCTGGGTGACCGCGTACAGGACGGCGGCGGCGATGTCCTCGGGCTGCAGGGTCCGCATGGACTCGGCCATGCTCTTCGCCATGGCCCGGATCCCCGGGTGGGTGATGTGGCTGGTCAGCTCGGTCGAGACGAAGCCGGGTTCGACGAGCACGACCCGGACACCCTGCTCGGTGACCTCCTGCCGGAGCGACTCCGCGAAGGCGGTGACGCCGAACTTGGTGGCCGAGTAGGCGCCGCTCGCGGCCGTCGCCGTGCGCCCCGAGGTCGAGGAGACCTGGACCACGGCCCCCTTGCGCTCCAGCAGGTGGGGCAGGGCGGCGTGGACCGCGTACATCGAGCCGAGCAGGTTGGTCTCGACCATGCGCGTCCACTCGGTGGTGTCCGCGTCGAGGATCGGGCCGCTGAGCATGACGCCCGCGTTGTTGACCAGGATGTCGAGACCTCCGAAGCGCTCGACGGTCGTCGCGACCGCGTCACGCACCGATGCGTGGTCGGTGACGTCCAGATCGAGGGCGAGCATCTCGCCGGGGGCGTCCTGCACGAGGTCCTTCAGCCGGTCGGCCCGCCGGGCCCCGACCGCGACCAGGGCGCCGGCCTTCGACAGGGCGAGGGCCGTGGCCCGGCCGATGCCCGAGGACGCGCCGGTGACGAGGACGACCTTGCCTTCCAGGGTGCCGCTCACGTTGTTCTCCCAGGAGTTCGTGTTCGTGGTTCGCGACCCGGGCAGAAGATGACCGCCGGGTCATGTTGAGCGTAACAGCTAACCTGACCCTCCGGTCACCTTGGTGATAGGCTCCACACCTGGGAGGAGGCAGGGATGAGCGGGACGACAGCCACTCCGGGCCAGCGGGCGGACATGGTGCGCAACCGACGCCTGCTGCTCGAGGCGGCGACGGCGGCGTTCGCCGAGCGCGGGGTCGACGTGCCGATCGGTGAGATCGCCCAGCGGGCCGGCCTCGCCAAGGGCACGGTCTTCCGGCACTTCGCCTCGAAGGAGGACCTCCTCGCGGCGATCATGCTCCAGTTGCTCAACCAGCTCGTCGGCTCGGCCGGCCGCCTCCTGGAGGCCGACGACTCAGGGGCGGCGCTGCGCGAGTTCATGACCGACGGCGTCGAAGCGCTCGCCACCGACCGCGCGTTCTGCGAGGTGATCGGCCGCCCGTCACTGCAGCACGCCGAGGTCCGCGACCGCATCGCCCTGCTCTGCGACGCCGCCGAGGCGCTCACGGCCCGGGCGCGCGAGCAAGGCGCCGTGCGCGGCGACATCACGGGGACCGACGTCGTCCTGCTGCTCGGCGGGATCCACCAGACGGCGGCACCGCTGCTGCCCATCCAGCCGCAGGCGTGGCGCCGCTACCTCGCGCTGGCCTTCGACGGGCTGCGCGCCACCGACTCCGGACCCTTGCCGGAGCCGCCGCCCGCGCGCCTGGAGATCGCCGACCCCACGACGTCGCCGTAGGGCACGCGCACCCACCCCTTCCCCGACCAGCGGAACATCGGGCCCGCCGGCGCATGCCGCCGGCGGGTCTTGACCACGCCCATGCCCTGAGAGAGCATTGCTCTCATTGATAAGCACTGCTCTCGACGGGGGATGGGGATGAAGCTTTTCTACGCGGGCCCGCCGCTCGGGGAACTGCACGAGGAGTACGCGAAGAAGGGCCGGCTGGACGAGCGCGCGCCGGTCAGGTCGACCAGTTCGGTCACCGTTGACGCACCGGTCGCCACGGTGTGGCGGCTCGTCAGCGACATGCACGCCTGGGACACGTGGCGCTCCGACGCCCGCGTCGTCGAGCTCGGGGCCGTGGAACCGGACGCGCGCTTCCGCTGGAAGCTGCGGGTGGACGCGCATCACGTCCTCCTTCGCCGTGGTGGCGCCCGAGCGGGAGCTGTCGTGGACGGGCCTGGCGATGGGCTGGATGAAGGCGGTCGACCGGATGCGGATGGCACCCAGCGACGACGGCCGGACGGTCGTCACGATCGAGGAGTCGCTCTCCGGGCCGCTCCTCACGCTGTTCTACGACAGCGCACGGCTCCGCAGGGGCCACGAGGACGTACTCCGCATGCTGAAGGCCGCCGCGGAGGAGAGCCCGGCCTCGTGCCGACCCGGGACCTAGGACCAAGGGACCACTGGCCCGGTCCGCGCCGGTTGCGGGATGCTCCCCGCATGATCGAGCGCGAGGACGCGGTCCGGAGGGTCCAGGAGCACCTGGACCGGTGCTTCCCCGGGCGCATGGCGGTGGTGGAGGCCGAGGAGCACGAGCTGGCGTGGGTCGTCGTCTACCAGTCCGCGCAGTACGTCAGGACCGGCGACGCGGAGCACCTCCTGGCCGGCAACGGACCGTACCTGGTGGACCGGGCCGACGGCCGCATGCACGCGATCGGACCTGTGGACTACCTCATGGGCGGATGGGAGGACGAGTACCGGGCCCGTGTCCGCGGACTGCCGGTGCGGACCGCGGTGGACGATCTGGACGACGGGATCCGCACGTCGGTGGCCGCCCACGGCCGCGTGTTCGCCATGGTCGAGCTGCGGGAACGGATACCGGCGCTCACCCCCGCCGACGCCTTGGCCTACGTGACGGCCCTTCAGGCCGCCCGCCCCGCGCCGCGGCGTCCGCTCGCCGTCGTCAGCGAGGCCCTGGTGCCGTACCGGGAGCCCGTGATCAAACCCGTCCCCCAGCGACGCGAAGACGCCGGTCAGGACGGGGGAACCTGACCGGCGCCGGTCTGCGTTGCGGGGCCGCGGTGGCGGTCGCCCCCGGCGAGGGGCTCCGTGGGGCTTCAGCCGAACGATCGTCCCCACGGGCGAAGGGATGAGGCCCGGGGTCACTGGCCCACTCACGGCACCCGCATCAGGTGGAACCGTGCCCCGGCCCGGATTGTTCCCGCGTCCCGGTGGTCCGCGGCCGCGGAAGGCATGCCCGGGGCCCGCTGCGGGGAAGCGCGTTGCATGACGAAGACCGGTCTCCCGGAGGGCATCCGGGCCTGCCTGTTCGATCTCGACGGAGTGCTGACCAAGACCGCGGTCGTGCACGCCGCCGCCTGGAAGGAGGTGTTCGACGACTTCCTGCGGCACCGGGAGGGTGCGGACTTCCGCCCCTTCGACAAGGTGACCGACTACGACGAGTACGTCGACGGACGCCCACGCGCGGACGGCGTGCGGGCCTTCCTGGCCTCGCGCGGCATCGAACTGCCCGAGGGCTCCGCGGACGACCCGCCCGAGCGCGACACGGTGCACGGGGTGGGCAACCGCAAGAACGAGATCCTGCTGGAGAAGATCCGCAGCGAGGGCGTCGAGGCCTATCCGGGCTCGGTCCGCTACGTGAAGGCCGTACGGGCCGCCGGCCTGCGGACGGCCGTGGTGTCCTCCAGCGCCAACTGCCGCGACGTGCTGGTCGCGGTCGGCATCGAGGACCTCTTCGACGTGCGCATCGACGGTGTGGTGGCCGCCGAGCGCAAACTCCCCGGGAAACCACACCCCGACACCTTCCTGGAGGCGGCGCGCGAGTTCGGGGTGGAGGCGAAGGCGGCGGTGGTCTTCGAGGACGCGCTGGCCGGCATGGACGCCGGCCGCTCCGGCCACTTCGGGTACGTCGTGGGGGTGGACCGGGTGGGCCAGGCCGACGCCCTGCGCGCGCACGGCGCCGACATCGTCGTGCGGGACCTCGCCGAGCTGCTGGAGGCGGACGCGTGATCAGCCACTCCTCCTACGTGGTCGAGCCGTGGTGCCTGCGTGAGACCGAACTGGACCTCGACGTGCTCGCCCAGAGCGAGTCGGTGTTCGCCCTCTCCAACGGCCACGTCGGCTGGCGCGGCAACCTCGACGAGGGCGAGCCGCACGGGCTGCCCGGCTCCTATCTGAACGGTGTCCACGAACGGCACCCGCTGCCCTACGCGGAGGCGGGTTACGGCTACCCGGAGGCCGGCCAGACCGTCATCAACGTCACCAACGGCAAGATCATCCGGCTGCTCGTCAACGACGAGCCGTTCGACGTGCGCTACGGGCGGCTCGTCTCGCACGAACGCGTCCTCGACCTGCGCGCCGGGCATCTGCGCCGCACCTGCGAATGGACCTCCCCGGCCGGCTGCACCATCCGGGTGACCTCGACCCGCCTGATCTCGCTCACCCAGCGGTCCATCGCCGCGGTGGTGTACGAGGTCGAGGCCGTGGACGACGTGCGCCTGGTCGTCCAGTCCGAGCTGGTGGCCAACGAGCAGCTGCCGACGACCTCGGGCGACCCCCGGGTCTCGGCCGTGCTGGACTCCCCCTTGCAACCGGAGGAGAACCTGGCCCTGGACAACCGTCTGCGCCTGGTGCACTCGACCTCGGTCACCGGACTGCGGGTCGCGGTGGCGGCCGACCACGCCGTGGAGGGGCCGCCGTCCACCCGGAGCTTCAGCGAGAGCAACGACGACACCAGCCGGCTCACCGTCACCTCGTCCCTGGCGGCCGGGGAGAAGCTGCGCCTGGAGAAGATGGTCTCCTACGGCTGGTCCCAGGTCCGTTCGCTGCCCGCCGTGCGCGACCAGGTGGAGGCGGCGCTCGCGGGCGCCCGCAGCACGGGCTGGCAGGGGCTGTGCGACGAGCAGCGCGACTACCTCGACGCGTTCTGGGCGCGGGCGGACGTGGAGATCGACGGCGACGCCGAGATCCAGCAGGCGGTCCGTTTCGCCATGTTCCACGTCCTGCAGGCGGGTGCGCGCGCCGAGCAGCGGGCGATCCCGTCGAAGGGCCTGACGGGCTCGGGCTACGACGGGCACTCCTTCTGGGACACGGAGACCTTCGTCCTTCCGCTGCTCACCCTGACCTCGCCGGAGTCCGTCGCGGAGGCGCTGCGCTGGCGCCGTGCCACCCTGCCCGCCGCCCGGGAGCGCGCCCACCAGCTCGGCCTCGAGGGCGCCGCCTTCCCGTGGCGCACGATCGACGGCTCCGAGGGCTCGGGCTACTGGCCGGCGGGAACGGCCGCGTTCCACATCAACGCGGACATCGCCGACGCCGTCGTCCGCTACGTCTCCCTCACCGGCGACGAGGACTTCGAGCGCGAAACGGGTGTGGAGCTCCTGGTCGAGACCGCGCGCATGTGGCACTCCCTGGGTCACCACGACCCCCACGGGAACTTCCACATCGACGGGGTCACCGGGCCCGACGAGTACAGCGCCATCGCGGACGACAACGTCTACACCAACCTGATGGCCCAGGCGAACCTGCGCGCCGCCGCCGACGTCGTCGAACGCCACACCAAGGAGGGCGCGGCCCTCGGCGTCGACGACGAGGAGACGGCCGCCTGGCGGGACGCGGCCGCGGCCATGACCGTCCCCTACGACAGCGCGCTCGGCGTCCACGAGCAGTCGGCGGGCTTCACCCGGCACCAGATGTGGGACTTCTCCACCACGCAGCCCGACCAGTACCCGCTGATGCTGCACTTCCCCTACTTCGACCTGTACCGCCGGCAGGTGGTCAAGCAGGCGGACCTGGTACTGGCGATGGTCAAGCAACCGGAGGCCTTCGACGACGAGCAGAAGGCCCGGAACTTCGCCTACTACGAGCCGATGACGGTGCGTGACTCGTCCCTTTCGGCGTCGACGCAGGCGATCATGGCCGCCGAGGTCGGTCATCTGCGCCTCGCCTACGACTACCTGGGCGAGGCGGCGCTGATGGACCTGCACGACCTGGAGAACAACACCCGCGACGGCCTGCACATCGCCTCCCTCGCCGGCACCTGGGCCGCGCTGGTCGGCGGCTTCGGCGGGATGCGGTACCGGGACGGCTGCGCCGCCTTCGCACCGCGGCTGCCGGAGAAGCTGCGGCGGCTCGCCTTCACCCTGCAGGTGCGGGGGCGGCGGCTGAGGGTGGAGATCACCGGCGCCGCGGCGACGTACACCCTGCTGGACGGGGAGCCGCTGGAGCTCTACCACTACGACGACGGGTTCACGCTCACCGTCGACCGCGCGCAGACGCGCAAGGTGCCGACCCTGCGCACGCGTCAGGCGCCGGAGCAGCCGCCGGGCCGCAGTCCCCGGCACCGCTGACCTCCCCGCCCGCCGGGCGGATGCGCCGGCGCCGGTTCCCCGAGGGGGCCCGGCGCCGGGTCAGCGCCCGGGGAAGTGGGGCAGGACCTCCTCGGCGAGTTCGTGCAGCACCTCCGCGACCGGGCGGTCCCCCGGACGGAGGTTGAGGGAGACGTGGGCGACGCCCAGGTCCGCCATCGCGCCCAGGTGGTCGACGAGGGCGGTGCGACCGGTACGCAGGCCGAGGCGGATCGGCTCCGGCCGGGCCGCGGGGTCCGCGACGAGGTCGAGCAGCATGGGAGTGAGGTAGGGCTTGTACCGCCCGCCGGTGAGTTCCCGCCACCGCTGGACGTCGTCGCGCAGGGCGTCGAGGGGCCGGGGGTAGTTCAGGCCCGCGTCGGCGTGCCCGGCGATCCACTCCGGGGCCTGACGGGCGCTGCCCGCCACCGCGATCGGGATGTCCCCGCCCACGGGCTTCGGCAGGACGTCGATCCGCCGCTCGGCCCGGAGCCCGGTGCCGGGCAGGGCCAGCCCGAGCCCGGGAGCGGGGGTCGCCCAGGCGGCGCGCAGGGTGCGCACGCCGTCGCGGAAGGCCTGTCCGCGGCCGTCGAAGTCGGCACCGAAGAGCGGGTACTCCACCGGGCGGTCCCCGCTGGCCAGGCCCAGGACGAGGCGTCCTCCGGAGAGCACGTCGACGGTGGCCGCGGCCTTGGCCACGTGCAGCGGGCTGCGCAGCGGCAGGACGACGGCGGAGGTGCCGAGCACGACGTGTTCGGTCAGCGCGGCGAGGTGCCCGAGGTAGGCGAAGACGTCGAAGACGGATCCGGCGTCGCCGAAGGCGAGCGGGTCGTACACCGGTACGTCGCGCAGCCACAGGGCGCTGAAGCCGAGGCCGTCGGCGAGCCGGGCGAGGTCGGCGTGACCGCTCAGGTCCGGCACCCCGAAGGGACGGCCGGCCTGCTGGTCGGCGGCACGGCGGCCGGCTCCCCAGTCGTTGTCCAGGGGCAGTTCGAGTCCGAGGGTGAGCCGCTGGTGCGGGCCGGTGAGGCGGGTGAGGGCGGTGCTGGTCATGGTGCGGGCCTTCGTCGGTGCGGGGCCGGGGCCGGGGCCGGGGCCGGGACCGGGACCGGGACCGGCGGTGCCCGTGGTCCCGGCCCCCGCGGTCAGTGCCGGGAGGTGAGGGCCGGCTGCTCGGCGGGCGCGGCCCCGGTGACGACCCGGCTGGTGCGGCCGCCGCGGCCCTTCTCCAGTGCCGCGGAGACGACCGCGAGCACGAGGGCGGAGGCGGTGAGGACGGCCCCGACGAGGTTCGGCGCGGTGTAGCCGAAGCCCGCGGCGATCACGACCCCGCCGAGCCAGGCGGACAGCGCATTGCCGAGGTTGAAGGCGCCGATGTTGACGGCCGAGGCCAGGGTGGGGGCGCCGGACGCCTGGTCCAGGACCCGCTTCTGCAGCGGCGGCACCGTTGCGAAGCCCAGGGCGCCGATGAGGAGGATCGTCACACCGGCCGTGACCTCGTTGTGGGCGGTGAGGGTGAACAGCGCCAGCACGGCGGCCAGGGAGCCCAGTGCCGTGTACAGCATCGGCATCAGGGCGCGGTCGGCGTACTTGCCGCCGACCAGGTTGCCGACGACCATGCCCGCGCCGAACAGGACCAGCAGCCAGGTGATGGAGGAGTCCGCGAACCCGGTGACCTCGGTCATCATGGGCGCAATGTAGGTGATGGCCGCGAAGACGCCGCCGAAGCCGAGCACGGTCATCGCCATGGCCAGCAGGACCTGGACGTTGCGGAAGGCGCCCAGTTCGTGGCGCAGGCGCACGCCCTGCGGCTTGGGCATGTCGGGCACCAGCTTGAGGACGCCGGCCAGGCCGACGACGCCGAGGCCCGCGACGACGAAGAAGGTCACGCGCCAGCCGGCGTTCTGACCGATGAAGGTGCCCAGCGGCACGCCGATCACGTTGGCCACGGTGAGGCCGGCGAACATCATCGAGATCGCGCGCGCCTTCTTCTCCGGGGCCACCAGGTCGGCGGCGACGACCGAGCCGATGCCGAAGAAGGCGCCGTGCGTGAACGAGGCGAGGATGCGCCCGGCCATCATCACGCCGAAGGCGGGTGCCAGGGCGGAGACCAGGTTGCCGAGCACGAACAGGCCCATGAGCAGCATGAGCATGTTCTTGCGGGAGACCTTGGTGCCGAGCAGCGTCATGATCGGCGCGCCGATCATGACGCCGAGTCCGTAGCCGGTCACGAGCAGGCCGGCGGTGGGGACGGAGACCCCGAAGTCGGAGGCGACCTCGGGCAGCAGGCCCATGATCACGAATTCGGTGGTTCCGATCCCGAAAGCCCCGATGGCGAGGGCCAGGAGCGCGAGAGGCATGGCGGAGACCTTCCAGATGTTGCAGTGGCACCTAACAAGCGAAAACAATAATTGCAGACGCGCTATAACGTCAAACGCTGGACATCTTCGGGCGGCGGCTTACCATGGCCAGTGACGACGAACAGCCTTCGCCCGCAGCCGCCGCACAAAGGGGACCTCGATGACCGCCACCGATCCGGCCCTGACCGCCCTCGCCCAGGGGTGGCACGCCCTGTCGCTCCTGCACGGACGGATCGAGGGGCGGATCGAGAAGCAGCTCCAGATTCACCACGACCTCAGCGTGCGCGAGTACTCCCTGCTCGACGTCCTCAGCCGTCAGCACGACGGGGAGGGCGGCCACCTTCAGATGCGCCAGGTCGCCGACGCCGTCGTGCTGAGCCAGTCGGCGACGACCCGCCTGGTCACCCGGCTGGAGGACCGCGGCCTGCTGGCCCGCTACCTCTGCCCCACCGACCGGCGCGGCATCTACACGGACGTGACGGAGGCCGGCCTGAAGCTGCTGGAGGAGGCCCGGCCGACGAACAACGCGGCGCTGCGCGCGGCGATGGACGACGCGGCACTCGTCCCGGAGCTCGCACCCCTGGTCAAGGCGGTGGAGGACCTGCAGGGCGCGAAGGTCCCGGCTTCCTGACCCGGCTATTCCGCGTACGAACTTATTCCGCGTTTGCAATTAACCGCGTACGCAACTAACCTGGTCGTGGAGCACGGGAAGGACGCGTCCCCCGCCCCCTCCCGGGACGTTCACCCGTCCGCACTCGCACCGGCACCCACCGCCGGGCGCGACGCGAAAGGATCTGCACCATGACCACCCCCACCCCGGACATCACGCTGAACAACGGCGTCACCATGCCGCAGCTCGGCTTCGGCGTCTTCCAGGTGCCCGACGCCGACACCGCGGCCGCCGTCACCTCGGCCCTGGAGAGCGGCTACCGCAGCATCGACACCGCGGCGATCTACGGCAACGAGGCCGGCGTAGGCCAGGCCCTCGCCGCCTCGGGCATCGCCCGTGACGAACTGTTCGTCACCACCAAGCTGTGGAACGGCGACCAGGGCTACGACAACACCCTCGCCGCCTTCGACGCCTCCCTCGCCAAGCTCGGCCTCGACCACGTGGACCTCTACCTGATCCACTGGCCGGCCCCGGCCCGCGATACCTACCTGGACACCTGGCGCGCCTTCGAGAAGATCCACGCCGAGGGCCGGGCCCGCGCCATCGGCGTCTCGAACTTCCAGCCCGCGCACCTGCAGCGGCTCATCGACAACAGCGACGTCGTGCCCGCCGTCAACCAGGTGGAGCTGCACCCCCAGCTGCAGCAGGCCGAGCTGCGCGCCTTCCACGCCCGGCACGGCATCGCCACGGAGGCGTGGAGCCCGCTCGCCCAGGGCGCCGTCCTGAAGGACCCGGTCATCACCGGCATCGCCGGCCGCCTGGGCAGGACCCCGGCCCAGGTGATCCTGCGCTGGCACCTGCAGCTCGGCAACGTGGTCATCCCCAAGTCGGTGACCCCCGAGCGGATCCGCGAGAACCTCGACGTCTTCGACTTCGCGCTCTCCGACGCCGACGTCGCGGCGATCACCGCCCTCGACAACGGCACCCGCATCGGACCGGACCCCGACGCCTTCAACTGATCGCCCGGCCACGGGCCGCGGGAGCACCCCGCGGCCCGGCGGGCGGCACCGTACGGCGCGTGCCTCAGGAAGCGGTGCGCTCCTCGATCCGCCGCAGCGCCTGCTTGAGGTACCCGGCGAAGCGCGGGTAGTTCTCGCTCATCGGGAAGTGCCCGATCTCCTTCATCTCGATGAACTCGGCCCCGCGGATCTGCTCCGCGGTACGGGCCCCGTCCTCGGGGGTGGTCAGGTAGTCGTACTCGCCGGTGAGCATGACGACCGGGCAGCGCTCCCCGTCGATCTCCCCCAGCCTGCCCCGGAGGTCGTGGTCGACGGAGTAGAAGTACAGGTCGCCCTTGAACGCCTCCGAGCCCTGGCTGTAGTAGAACCAGGTCGCCCAGCGGTCCGCGTCGGGCGACTGCGGGGCCATGAGGTCCCACACCCCGCTGGCGCAGACCTGCGCCGCGTTGGCGTGGGGGTGCTGCCACCAGTCGAGGTAGAAGCCGGGAGAGTAGTCCGCCCCCTCCACGGGGATGACCGCCTTGAAGCGGTCCGGGTGCCGCAGCGCCAGCTGCAGGGCCACGTTCCCGCCGAAGGAGGAGCCCATGAAGATCGGGTCCTCCAGACCGAGCGCGTCGCAGAACGCGGTGATGAAGGCGACGTAGTGGTCGGCGGTGAGCTTGTACTCCTCCTTCCACCACTCCTTGTTCAGCGGCGGGTCGGACTTGCCGTGGCGGGCGAGGTCGTAGGCGATGACACGGTGGTTCGCGGTGATCTCCTCGTCCTCCAGGAGGCCGCGCCACTGGTGGTTGTGGCAGCCCGCCGTGTGCTGGCACACCAGCGGCTGCCCCTGGCCGTTCTCCAGGTAGAAGACCTTGTACTGGACGTCCTCCACGTCGATCGTGACGTAGTGGCCGGTCACCGGGGAGATACGGGAGGCGGTGCTCATCTAGGGGTCCTTTCGGCGGTGCGGGGCGGAACGGTGGTTCAGCCCAGCGGGCCGGTGAGGCGGAGCAGTTCCAGCTGACGGGTGAGGCAGCGCAGGTTCTGCATGAGGACCAGCAGGTCGCCCTCCAGCCGCATGTCCCGCTGGAAGCTCGCCGCCCAGATGCCGTGGTACATCGGCTTGGGCACCGGCGAGCAGAACTCCCGCCAGGTCTCGGCACTGGCCCTGATGGCGAAGTCGTAGGCCGTGAGCGGTTCGGGATCGACGACGAGGTCCTCCACCCGGCCGCGGTGCATGCGCACCAGGAAGGCGTGCCGTTCCATGTCCAGCAGATAGGTGCAGCTGAAGTACGCCCCGTGCGCCCGCAGCTCCGCGTCGCCGTCACTGAGCCGGCGGAACTCCTCCACCGGCCCCTGCGCCGTTGCCGTCGCCATGTCCTCTCCTCGCTGACGCCGATCTTTGCGCTCAGCTAATACACCGCCGGGTGCGCACGGGCGGGGGGCACGCCGTCACGTCCCCCGCACGCACCCCGGCAAAGCGTCCGGTGGTGGCACCGCCACCCCGTACGGCGGGCCCGCGCTCCTGGTGCGCCTCAGGAGAGGACAGCGCCCCACATGCCCCCATAGGATAAAGATCATCATTAAATGCAACATTTGTCCCGAAGGTGATCGGTATGAGCGTCCAGGGCGTGAACGAGCCGATGGCACCCGGCGACGGCCGGCCCGAGGTACCGCCGACCGGCGGTGAGGGTCCCGCCGACGACAAGCGGCCCTCCCAGCACGGCTACCACCACCCCGCCGCGGGATGGGGCGCCGCCAAGAGCGTCACCCGGGTACTGCTGCGGGAACGCGCACTGGTCGACGGCCCCCGGGCGATCTTCAAGATGAACCACGAGAACGGCGGCTTCGACTGTCCCGGCTGCGCGTGGCCCGACGACACCAAGGGACTCAAGCTCGACATCTGCGAGAACGGCATCAAGCACGTCACCTGGGAGATGACGCCCAAGCGCGTGACACGGGACTTCTTCGCCGCCCACACCGTCACGGAGCTGTCGACCTGGACCGACTTCGCGCTCGAGGACCAGGGCCGACTCACCGAACCCATGGTGTACGACCCCGGCACCGACCACTACGTGCCCATCTCCTGGCAGGCCGCCTTCGATCTCGTCGGCCGCGAACTCCGCGCCCTGGACAGCCCCCACGAAGCCTCCTTCTACACCTCCGGCAGGCTCGGCAACGAGGCCACCTTCCTCTACCAGCTGATGGCCCGGGAATTCGGCACGAACAACCTGCCGGACTGCTCCAACATGTGCCACGAGGCGTCGGGCCGGGCGTTGCAGGCGTCCCTGGGCACCGGCAAGGGCACCGCCGACCTGAAGGACTGGGAGTCCGCCGAGGCACTGTTCATCATGGGCGTCAACGCGGCCTCCAACGCGCCGCGGATGCTGACCGCGCTCGCCGACGCCTACCGGCGTGGCGCCCAGATCGTGCACGTCAACCCGCTGATCGAGGCGGCTGCAACCCGGACGATCGTGCCGCACGAGATGACGGACATGGCCCTGTTCAAGTCGACCCGGACCAGCACGCTCAACCTGCAGGTCCGCGCCGGCGGCGACATGGCGCTCCTGCGGGGCATGGCCAAGGCCGTGCTGGAGCAGTCGGCCGGCGACCCCAAGGCGCTGGACCGGGAGTTCATCGAGCGCTACACGTCCGGCTTCGAGGAGTACCGCGCCCTGTGCGAGGCCACGCCCTGGGAGGAACTGGAGCACCAGTCCGGGCTGACCCGCGCCGACATCCTCAAGGCCGCGGCCGTCTACTCGCGTTCGGACCGCACCCTGATCAGCTGGTGCCTCGGCGTCAGCCAGCACGAGCACGGCGTGGACACCGTCCGCGAGATCGTCAACGTCCTGCTGCTCCGCGGCAACCTGGGGCGCGAGGGCGCCGGCCCCTCCCCCGTGCGCGGGCACAGCAACGTCCAGGGCAACCGCACGTGCGGCATCGACCACCGGCCGGCCGAGGCCTTCCTGGACCGGCTCGCCGCGGTCTGCGGCATCGACCCGCCCCGGGAGCACGGCCTGGACACGGTGGGCACCATCGCCGCCATGCACGAGGGCAGGATCAAGGTGTTCGTCGGGATGGGCGGCAACTTCGTGCTCGCCGCGCCCGACACCCCGTTCACGGCCCAGGGCCTGGCCAAGTGCGCCCTGACCGTGCACGTGAGCACCAAGCTCAACCGGAGCCACCTCGTCCACGGCAGGCAGGCACTGATCCTGCCGTGCCTGGGCCGCACCGAGAAGGACGAGCAGCGGCGCGGACTGCAGGCCACGTCCGTCGAGGACTCCATGAGCATGGTCCACCTGTCCGTCGGCATGAAGCGGCCCGCCTCGTCCCACCTGCTGTCCGAGCCGGCCATCATCGCCGGCATGGCGCGCGCCGCCCTCCCCGGCAGTGCCACGCCGTGGGAGCACTACGTCGAGGACTACGACCGGATCCGCGACACCATGGCCAAGGTCCTGGACGGGTTCGAGGACTTCAACCGTCGTGTCCGGCTCCCCCTCGGCTTCCGGATCCGCCAGCCCGCGCGCGAACTGGTCTTCTTCACGCCCTCCGGGCGTGCCGAGTTCTCCAGCGCGCCGCTGCCGGACGTGGTGCCCCGCGACGGGATGCTCGTCCTGCAGACGATGCGCTCCCACGACCAGTGGAACACGACCATCTACTCGGACGACGACCGCTACCGCGGCGTGAAGAACCTGCGCACCCTCGTCCTGATGAACCCGGCCGACATGCGGGCCCGGGACATCGAGCCCGGCACCCTCGTCGACATCACGGCGACGGCCAAGGACGGCAGCCGACGCACGCTCACCGGCTACCGCGCGCTGCCCTACGACATGCCCCGCGACTGCGCGGCCGGCTACATGCCGGAGATGAACGTGCTCATCGCCGCGAACGACTACAGCACCCAGAGCGACCAGCCGCTGATGAAGAGCGTCCGGGTCACCATCGGCCCCACCGGCTGAGGCGCCTGCCGTCACCACGACGCTCCCCCGCCACCGGACGTGACGGGGGAGCGTCGGCGCGGGTTCAGCCCGCGAGCGTGCCGTGGAGCGCTTCGAGGCCGTCGCGGTAGATGCCGGTGAACAGCTCGACCACCTCCGCCTCCCCGGCCCCGTCGGGGACGAACCGGCCGCTCCAGACGACCTCCGCGACCTCCGGCTGCCCGGGTACGGCGTGGACCCGCAGGTCGGAGACGTACCCGGTCACGGGGAAGGGCGCCTGAAGGATCGCGTACGCGTAGTGGCGCTCGGCTTCGTTGAAGGCCACCATGCGCTCGACGATCACCTCGCCGTCGGGGTTGCGGAGCCTGCGCACCCGCCCGCCCTCCAGTGGGGTGCTCTCGGGGATGAACGGGAGCCAGTCGGGCAGCGCGTGGAAGCCGCCGATCAGGTCCCAGACGCGTTCGGGCGACGCGGGCACGACTCGGCTGACCGAGGTGGACGCCATGGTCTTCCTCCTTGGCTTGTGGGGGGGGCGAGGGCGTTCAGGCGCCGTTCGGAAGCGGCGCGGCGGGGCTGACCAGGCCGGAGGCGCGCAGGTCGGACCAGAAGGCGGCCGGGACGTCCTCGTCGAGCGCGGCGATGTCCTCGGCGATGCGGCCCGGCTTGGTCGCGCCGGGGACGGCGGCGACGGCCACCGGGTGCGCGAGGGAGAACTGCAGGGCCGCCGCCTTGACGCTCACCCCGTGGCGGGCCGTGATCTCCTTGATGCGCCGTACGCGCTCGACGACCTCCGGGGGCGCGTCCTGGTACTCGAAGTGGGTGCCGCCGGCGAGGACCCCTGA
Source organism: Streptomyces sp. PA03-6a (assembly GCF_033792765.1). NCBI lineage: Bacteria > Bacillati > Actinomycetota > Actinomycetes > Kitasatosporales > Streptomycetaceae > Streptomyces > Streptomyces sp. PA03-6a. Next base: position 97,474 of record NZ_JARAVK010000003.1, read on the forward strand.
GCTGTAGGGACCGCCGACGACCATGCCGACGCCCTGTTCCTGCGCCTTGGGCAGCAGCCGCTCCAGCGGGCGCGCGTGGTCCAGCAGGGTGTAGCGGCCGGCGAGCAGGAAGCCGTCGGGCTGCGGCTCGTCCAGGTCGAGGGTCAGCTCGATGGGCTCGACCCGGTTCACGCCGAGGCCCCAGGCCTTGATGACGCCCTCGTCGCGGAGCCGGGACAGCACGCGGAAGGCACCGGTGCGGGCCTCCTCGAACTTGCTCAGCCACAGGTCGCCGTGGAAGTCCTGGGCGATGTCGTGCACCCAGACGATGTCCAGGCGGTCGACGCCGAGGCGCTTCAGGCTTCCCTCGATCGACCGCTCGGTGGCGTCGGCGGTCCATTCGTGGAGCATCGCGTTCGGACGGCCGTGCTCGAACAGCCCGCCCTTCTCGCCGAGGTCGCGGGCGCCCGGCTCGGGCTCGTCCAGGATGACACGCCCGACCTTGGTGGCCAGCACGTACTCGTCGCGGGGCCGCCGCGAGAGCAGCTCGCCGAGCCGCAGCTCCGCGAGGCCCGCGCCGTAGAAGGGGGCCGTGTCGTAGAAGCGGACGCCCTGGTCCCAGGCGGCCTCCAGGGTCGCGCTCACCTCCTCTTCGGGGATGGCGCGGAACATGTTGCCGAGGGGGGCGGTACCGAAGCCGAGGCGGCCGGGGATGAGTTCCTTGAGCGACATGGTGGTGCCTTTCGACGGCCGTACGCGGGGGCGAGGTACCCCCCGCGGGGCCGGGAGATGAGGGGATTGCGCCTTACGAGGATCGACGTTACTTGCAGACGCGGACTAATGCAAACGCTTGATATCTGCGTCATCCACTTGTGGGCGATCGAACACTGCGCGCGGGATGCGGGAATTAATCAGCGCGTGCAATTATTGAGGGAGCCTGTAGGGCGCATACGCATGAGCGATGCACCGACGCGTCGCCGCGTGACCCGGCCCCGACCGCCCCCTGAGGAGACAGCTTCGTGACCACCACCTTGTTCGAGCCTTTCACCCTCCGGTCGCTGACCATTCCGAACCGGATCTGGATGGCCGCGATGTGCCAGTACAGCGCCGCGCCGGACGGCGAGCAGGCGGGCGTGCCGAACGACTGGCACTTCACGCACCTGGCGGCCCGGGCCACCGGCGGCACCGGACTGATCATCACCGAGGCCACCGCGGTCAGCCCCGAGGGCCGGATCAGCCCGTACGACCTCGGCATCTGGAACGACACCCAGGTCGAGGCCTTCCGCCGGATCACCGCCTTCCTGAAGTCCCAGGGCACCGTGCCCGGCATCCAGCTCGCCCACGCCGGCCGCAAGGCCTCCACCGAACGCACCTGGATCGACCGCGGCGCCCCCATCACCCCCGACGCCCAGCACGGCTGGACACCGGCCGGCCCCAGCGCCGTCCCGTTCGACACCGGCTCCACCACACCGGAGGAGCTCAGCACCGAGCAGATCGGCCGGATCGTGGCGGACTTCGCCGCGGCCGCCCGGCGCGCCCTGGACGCCGGGTTCCAGGTCGCCGAGATCCACGGGGCCCACGGGTACCTCATCAACCAGTTCCTGTCCCCGCACAGCAACCACCGCACCGACGCCTACGGCGGCGACTTCGCCGGCCGCACCCGCTTCGCCCTGGAGGTCGTCGACGCCGTCCGCGCCGTCTGGCCTGCCGACCTGCCGGTCTTCTTCAGGATCTCCGCGACCGACTGGCTGAGCGAGAACGCCGACGACGACCGCGAGGGCTGGACCGCCGACGACACCGTCCGCCTCGCCAAGGAGCTGCAGGCCCGGGGCGTGGACCTGATGGACGTCTCCACCGGCGGCAACGCCCCCAACGCCAGGATCGTCGCGGCTCCCGGGTACCAGGTGCCGTTCGCCGAGCGTGTCCGCAACGAGACCGGTATGCCCGTGGCGGCCGTCGGCATGATCACCGAACCCGACCAGGCGCAGGCCATCGTCGGCTCCGGTGGTGCGGACGCCGTCCTCCTCGGCCGCGAGCTGCTGCGCGACCCCTACTGGGCGCGCCACGCGGCCACCGCGCTGGGCGGGAAGGTCACCACCCCCGTCCAGTACCACCGCGCCTGACGGCCGTAACAGCCCCGTCCCCGTCGTACCGTCGTACGGCGGGGACGGCGCACGCCAGAGGCGGAAATCGCGTTGCGCGGCCTCTCCCCGCCCGGACAGCATCACCTCCGTGACCTACACGCTGCGTGAGTACACCCCGGCGGACGAGGCGTCCTGGCTGCGCTGCAGGGTGCTCTCGTTCCTGGGCACCGCCTACTACGACGACGTCGACCGCGCCAAGCCGCCGATCCCGGACCCCGGCCTGGAACTCGTCGCCGTCGACACGCCGGGGACGGTCGTCGGCATCATGGACACCATCGTCGACGCCGCCCTGGCGACCATCGACACCGTCGCGGTCCACCCCGACCACCGGCACCGCGGTCTCGGCCGGGCCCTCCTGCACCGCACACGCGCCGAGGTCCGCGAGCGGGGCGCGACGACCCTCGACGCCTGGACCCGCGACGACCCGGACACCCTCGCCTGGTACCGCGCCATGGGCTTCGCGGAGAGCGACCACTACCTGCACGTGTACGCCCACCAGTACACCGCTCCCGGCGAACCGGACCGCGCGATCCTCACCCCGCGCCCCGGCCTGCGGCTCATGGCCGCCTTCCTGCACGCGAAGCTCGAGGACGAGGCCCGCATGCGCGCGGAGTTCAGCCGCGTCCACGTGTGCCGGCGCTTCTCCATGACGACATGACCCCTCTTCGCCGGTGACAGCGGCCTGTTCCTGGTCCTGGCCTTCGCCGCCTCGCTCCTCCTCGCGCCGATAGCTGTCGTCCTGGCGCTCCACCCCAGCGGCAACATCGGCGTCCAGGTACCGGAGATGGTCGGCTTCGCCGACGGCACGCGACGTGAGGGGCCTCCTCCGTCACCAGCAGGACCGGCCGGCCCGTGGTCTGGCCTGTAGCGGGCGGGCCGGCACCGCCGGACGCGCAGCGTTGCCGCCGGACGCGCAGCGTTGCCGCCGGACGCGCAGCGTTGCCGCCGGACGCGCAGCGCTAGCATCGGGACCCATGATCGTATGGCTCAACGGCACCCACGGCGCGGGCAAGACGACGACCAGTGCGCTCCTGCAGCCGCTGATCCCGGATTCACGGGTGTTCGATGCCGAGAAGGTCGGCGAGACGCTCATGGACATCACGCCCGGGCTGCCCTCGACGGACAACTTCCAGCACTGGCCGCCGTGGCGGCCGCTCGTCGTCGAGACCGCCCGCCGGGTGCTCGAATACACCGGCGGCACCCTGGTGATGCCCATGACCGTCCTGGTCGAGCGGTACTGGCGCGAGATCAGCTCGGGTCTTGCCGAGCATGCCATCCCGGTCCGGCACTTCGTCCTCCACGCCGACCAGGACACCCTCCGCGCGCGCATCGCGGACGACTCCGTGATCGGCCCCGACTCCCCGTTCCGTCTCCGATATCTCGAGCCCTACGCCGAGGCGGCCCGCACCTGGCTGCACGACGAGGCCGAGGTCGTCGACACCACGCACCTCACGCCCGTACAGGCCGCCCAGCGGATCGCGGAGGCCGTCAAGGGCTGAGGTGCGGCGCGCACGCGCTCGGCCGTCGACGCTCAGAAGTCGAACTCGACGTAGTCGATGTCGGTGAAGTCGACCTGGAGTCCCTGCGCGCGGCGGCCGCGGTCCTTGAAGTAGACCTCCTGGAGGCCCTCCGCCGCGATGGCGCGCAGTTGGTCCTCGCCGGCGCCCGCGGAACGGGCGGTGAAGAGACGGGCGGCGTAGTCGGGGGGAAGGGCCTGGGTGACGAGGCGGACGCGGGCGTCGTCGGTGGAGCCGGGGGCGGCCGTGAAGCCGAAGCGGGCGCGGGTCTCGATCACGATGCCGCCGGTGGTGGCCGCGTGGCGGCGGGCGCGTTCACGGACGCGGGGCTGCCACCGTCTGCGGACCTCGTCCTCGAGACGGCCGGCCAGGTCCTTGCGGGGACGCTTGATCTCGCCCGTGAGGTAGCGCTCGACGGTGCGCTGCGAGACGCCGAGCAGGGCCGCGACGGCCCTGGTGCCCTTCTCCTGCTTCACCAGGAAGCGCATCTGGGCCTGCGCCGACTTGGGCACGGGCCGTGTGAGGGTCTTCGCCGTGGCCTTGTCGAGGCCGTCGCCGAGCATGCCCACCGGGCTCTCCTACTCTCCGTCGAGTGCGGCGTCGCCGCCCTTGATGTGGCGGGCGGGGTTGTGGCCGTCCTCGAGCAACTCCACCGCCCACATGAGGGGTTGGGTGCCCTCGTGCTTGACCATGCCGGGTGAGACCCCGAGCCGGAAACCGCCGGGCAGCGGCTTGCCCTCGGGCGTGCGCGGCAGGAAGTCCAGCGGGCCGGGGCCGTCGGACAGGTACACGGCGCAGTCGGAGAGCACCGCCACCGGGAAGAGGCCCACCGCCGCGAACCTGACCATCTTGCGGTGCATGTTGACGCGCGCGGTGGCGATGACGGCGGCGCGGATGTCGGGGCGCCACGTGGGCCGGTCGAGGGCGGGCCAGCGCTCCCCCGGACGGTAGCCGGCGCCCTGGGGGCGTTCGCGGAGCTTGCCGATGCCGCCCTTGACGGTGGCCTTGACGGCCGAGAGGAGGCCGGCGCGGGCCGGGTCGGCCTGCTTGTGGTGTTCCATCGCGGCGAGGAATTCGGCCTCCGGCATGCCGGAGACGACGCCGAGTTCGGCCATGGTGGTCATGTAGGCGTCACGCAGGCGGCCGTACCAGGCGTCGAGGTACGCGCCGTGCTCGGGGCGGACGTAGGCCTCCGTCGGGCGCACGTCGTGGCCGAGCTCGACCGCGTACGCCACGGTGGGGGTGGCGTACCAGGCGGGGCCCTCGGGGCGGGTCCCGTCGGGGGTGAACGGGTTCGGCAGGCGCGGGTCGACGTCGATGTGCGAGAGGTCGACGAGCCAGGACCCGGGCAGCGCCTTGTCGAACTCCGGGGCGTGGACGTGGACGGCGGCGCCGAGGCCCACGTTCAGGCGGTTCGCGGCGGCGGCGAACGCCATGTTGACGTCGATCCCGACGGCGTACTTCCGGGCGCACTCGTCGTCGGTGAGCAGTTGCGGGTCCCGGGTCCACTCGAAGGCCTCCTCGTCGAGGACCTCTTCCGGGGTGCGGCGGTGCCCGCGCGCGAACAGCGAGGCCACGACGGGGTGTTCGTCGGGGGCCTCGGGAGGTGCCGGGTCCACGGGCTGCGCGAGGGCACCGGGGTTCGGAGCCGGGACCCAGGTGCCGGTCGCCTGGTCCCTGACGGCGCGGGTCGGCGGGCGCAGGGCGGTCATCAGCTCCAGGCCGCTCACGGCGGTGGAGCCGCGTGGGGTGATGACGCGGTGCGCGTAGTCCGCGAGCAGTTGGGCGAGCTCGGGGGGCGGCAGGTGCTCGGCGTCGCCCCAGGAGCGGCTGTCGAGGGCGCCCCAGGGCAGGACGGCGAGTTGTACGCACTGACGCCTGCCGTCCTGCGCCGGACGGTACACGCGGGCCCAGGGGCCGAATCCGCGGCGGGTGAGCTGCCACTTGGCGCGGGCGATCTGCCTGACGACCTTGTGGTCGGGGGGCAGGCGCAGGGCCCTGCGGTCCTCCAGGACGGCGGGCAGGCCGAGGCGTTCGGCGGCCGGGGCGGTGAGGACGATCAGCGGGTCCGCGTCCTTGCCGTTGCGGTGCAGGCGCGGCGCACCGAGCCTCGCTTCGGTGAGCGTCCACGCGACGAGCGAGGGGACGTCGGTCGCCGGGCAAGGCAGCACGAGGCCGCCGGCGCAGTAGGCGGTGCCGTCGCCGTCCAGCACGGCGAGCGGGCCATGGGCGAAACGCGGATCCGCCGCGGCGGGCACGGGCTCCGCTTCCTTGCGCGCGGGGGCGTGCGCCGGGCGCGCGGCGGGTCCGGG
>NZ_JARAVK010000400.1:0-5444 GCF_033792765.1 Streptomyces sp. PA03-6a
CGCCGCCACCGTAGCCGCCGCCACCACCGCCGTGGCCGCCGCCACCGCCGCCGCCACCGCCGTGTTCGGCGTAGCTGACTGCTGAGGCCGGTGAGCTCGTCGGTGCCGCGACGGCCGCTGAGGCCGCACCCCCAAGGGCGAGCGCGAGGCCTGCCATTGCGGCGAGGGGCCACTTGGAAATACGCATGAGAACTCTCCTAGCCCGGTCGGTTCCTGGGCGTGGACGAGGTTCAAAGGCCACTGCGCCGGACGGTAAGAGCGGCGCCCCACCGCTCTGCGGGTTCTGAGATCCCGCAGTCAAGTAGGTGATGTTCGAAATGTTGCCTTTGCCACTATTTGTCCACGCACCCCACGCTGCGACTGCCAGGTCGTGACGTCAAGGAGCGAGCCTGGTAGTGCCACTACCAGGCTCAGGGGGAGGGGTGCCGAAGGGCGGGGACGTCAGTCGCTCGGCGAGTCGTCGTCGAAGGGCTCGTCACTCCACCGGAACCAGGCCCGGTCGTCCTCGATGTGCAGCAGGAACTCGGCCACGGGCCCCGAGGGCGAGCGCAGCGACACCGCTCGCCGGACCTCGTCGTACGCCGCCTCCCACGCGGCCCACGGCTCGTCCTCCTCGGCCGGCGCGGTCATCGCCGTCTCCATCAGGGCGAGCTCGCGCGCGAACAGCGGCCGGACCCGGTCGAACGCCGGGGTGGGCGCGAACCGCCCCGACAACCACGGGAAGTCGGCCTCCTCGACCGTGATGTCCCCGACGGGTTCCCCGTCGCTCAGCACACGCCAGATCCCGCCCACGAACCCCATCGTGTCCTCACCGGCCCTCGGTGGCCTCGGCGCCCGCCTGCTGCGGCTCCTCATGCGGCTCCTCGTGCAGCGCCGAGTCGGCCACGCCCCGGGTGAAGCCCGTGAAGGCCACGCGCAGCCCCGCGCGTTCGGGCGAGCAGCAGAAGGGCCCCGCGGTGGCGGTGGCGTCCGGGGCCAGCGGCGCCAGCCGGACCAGCCGCCAGGGACCATCGTCGCGGCGGGCACGGATCGTGACGGCGTCACCGGAACGGCTGGCGCGCACGGTCACCGCGTGTCCGGCCCAGTCGGGCACCGGCGCGAGCGACCAGTCGGACACCCCGCGGGTGACCACCGCGCCGAGGTGCGGCACGCCGTCGGACATCTCGATCCCGGCCTTGACCCAGTTCTCGGCGTCGACGCGGATCATGAGCCCGGCCTGGTCGTACAGCGTGTCGAAGTCCGAGCGGAACGTCACCTCCATCGACGTGCCCCCCGGGAAGGCGGTGAGCAGGGCGTGCCCGTCGTCGCGTACGAAGCCGTAACCGGTGGTGCGCCAGAAGTCGCTGCGGTCACGGGTGGTGACGAGCATCCCGGATCCGTCCGCCGTGGCCTCCCGCGGGGTGTTGAGCCACGTGGCCTCGTCCCAGTCGATCGGGCGCTGCTCGTTCATGGACCGTCCTTCCGGTCGGGCGGGCCCCTGGGCAGGGTGCATCGGGGCCGCCGGTCGCGTGGGCGGCCCCAGCGTAGATCAGCGCTCCGACAGCGGGAGACGGCCGGGGGTGACGGGGCGCGAGGGCGGGTCATTCCCGCTCGGGGCCGAAGGGCGGCACCCTCGTGGGGCGACCGGGTTCCGGGCCGCCGGACAGGGCCGAGGGCCCGTCGACGGTCCGTGGTTCGTACGACAGGCCGAGACCCAGCGGCTCCCGCCGTACGGTGATCAACGCCGCGTCGTCGCCGAGTCGGCCCCCGCAGTACAGGAGGAGGTCCTCGCGTACGTGCCGCACCAGGTCCTCCGGGGTCTGTTGACCCGGCCACGACGCGATGCGCTCGGCGAGGGGGTAGAAACGGCCGGACGCGTCACGGGCCTCGGTGACGCCGTCGGTGTAGAGCAGCAGCATGTCGCCGGGTGCGAAGGGGAAGGTGTCCACGCCCGGGTGCGAGGGCTGCAGCAGCCCCAGGCCGATGGGCGGCGCGGGCTGCGTCGGGTCGAGGGGCGCGAGGCCGTCGGCGGCCAGCCGGAACGGGGACGGGTGGCCGCAGTTGAGGATGCGGACCTCGGGACGGTCGTCGGGGAAGTCGACGAGGATCGCGGTGATGAACGACTCGACCGCCGAGTCCTCCTCCAGGCCGTCGGCGCAGCCCTGCGCCGCCTTCCAGGACACCGTCGCCTCCAGGTGCGCGTACATCGCGGGCAGCGGCGGGGCCCGGTAGGCGACGCTGCGGAACGCCCCCAGCAGCAGTGAGGCGTCGCCGATCGCCGGCAGGCCCTTGCCACGGACGTCCCCGATGAGCAGCCGGGTGCCGCCGGGCGTGCGCACCGCCGCGTACAGGTCGCCGCCGATCCGGGCCTGGTCCTCGGCGGCCTGGTAGTCGAAGGCGATCCGCAGCGGGCCGATGCGCTCCGGCAGGGGCTGCAGGACGACCTGCTGCGCGGCCTCCGCCACCGAGCGCACCTGTTGCAGCTCCGCCTGGTGCCGTTCGCGCAGCCGGCAGAAGAGCACGGTGAGGGCCGAGACGAGGACGAGCGCGATGATCTCGCTCTGCCGGTACGACGTGGTGATGGTGCCGTCGGCCACCGACACCACGGTGAGCGACGCCACCGCCAGGGCCCCGATGAGGGCGGTGAGCCGGAGCCCGCCGAACGACGCGGTCAGTGCCGGTGCCACCACCAGGAGCGGTCCCAGGTGCCCCTCCGTGGGGATCACCAGGTCGCTGATGACGATCGCCACGATCAGCAGCACCGGGACCGCGATCAGGGCAGGGGTCCGCTCGGCTGACCAGTACGTGCCTGCGCGTGGTGCAAAACGCATATCTCTTGCTTACACCCCTCCCGTCGCCCCCGCCCGTGGCGGACCGTCGGCGGGAACGGGGAGGAGCAGCGCCGTCACATTGTCGTGCCCGCCGGCGTCGAGCGCGTACCCGACCAACGAGCGCGCGCCGTCCAGTGGCCCGCCGCCGCGGGAGCCGGGTGCGGAAGCCAGCCGGGCCCGCAGCGCCTCCGCGCCGGGTAGGTACCGCCACAGCCCGTCGGTGCACAGCAGGAGACGGCCGGGCACGGCCGGCCGGCTGCTGCGCACCCGCGGTACGGGCTCGCCGTTCCCGGCGCCCAGCCAGCCGGTGAGGACGTCGAGTTCACCGGTGTCGTCCTCGGTCAGCGCGATGGCCAGGCCCTCGTCCGGCAGCCAGTACGCACGGCTGTCACCGATCCACGCACACCACAGGCCGTCCGGACCGGCGACGCCCGCGACGAAGGTGCAGGCCGGTGCGTCGTCCGGTGCCACGGCGAGTGCCGCGACCGCGCGTCCCGCGCGCCCGGTGGCGTCCTCGAGCGCGACCTCCGGCACGGTCCCCGCCCGCAACGCCGAGGCCAGCGCGTCCGAGGCGACCTCGGCCGCGAGCCGGGCCGCCCGCTCCGACCGGGGTGACATGGACACGCCGTCGCACACCACGCCGATCGTCCATGCGCCGGCCGTGGTCACGGCCATCGCGTCGGCGTTCACCTCACGCCGCTTCCCCCGGTCGCTGACGCCCGCCGCGCCGCCCGCGGCGACCTCCACCCGCGACCGGAACGCCGCCTGGGCGACACCGCAGTCCCAGCAGTAACCGTCCGGGGCCACCGTCCCGCCGCAGCGTTCGCACGCCGGCGTACCGCCCCCCTGTCGTCCGTCCATGACAGGACCCTACGAGGGGCCGTGCGCTACGGGAGGGGCAGGGCGGGACCGAGGTCAGGACGGCGTGCGGCGCAGCGGCTCCAGGGCCTTGGTCCAGGCCAGGACCTCGTCGAGGACGACGCCGAGCTCGCCCGCGCGGCGCGGGCCGGGCTCGAAGCGGCTCATGTCGGCGAAGTCGCGGAAGAGGGAGAGCGCCACCTGCGCACGCACGGTGGCCACCCGCAGCTCGGCCATCACCAGCCGCAGGTGCTCCACCGCGCGGCTGCCGCCGACGCTGCCGTACGCGACGAACCCGGCCGCCTTGTTGTTCCACTCGGCGAAGAGGTAGTCGATGGCGTTCTTGAGCGCCCCCGGGATCGAGTGGTTGTACTCGGCCGTCACGAAGACGTAGCCGTCGAAGGAGCCGATCTTCTCCGCCCACGCGAAGGTGTGCGGCCGGCTGTACTGGCCCAGCGACGGCGGCAGCGGTTCGTCGAGCAGCGGGAGGTCGTAGTCGGCGACGTCCACCAGTTCGTACTCGGCGTCGCCGCGCAGCGCGGCGTTCTCGTACACCCACCGGGCGACGGCCTCGCCGAGGCGCCTGGGGCGTGTGCTGCCGAGGATGATGGCGATCCTGGTCATGGCGTTGCTCCTGGACGGTCCTGTTCCGGTGGCCGGGCGGGGCGCCGGAGGCGGTGGACCGGCGCGTGAGGCACCTTCCATGCGCTCCCGCCGGTGAACCCGGCCGGGCCGGGGGTTCACCCGATCGCCGTGACGGCGGGGCGTGCCGCGGCTCAGCGGGTCCGGGGCTCCAGGGAGATGCGGACCGTGATGCGCTTGCCCACCGGCTGCCGCTGCACGTCGTAGCCCTCGCACAGGGCCAGGATGATCTCCAGGCCGTGCTGGCCGATCCGTCCCGGCTCGGCGGCGCGGGCCAGGGGCAGGGTGCTGCTGGTGTCCCACACGGACACCAGCAGCGTCGCCGTGTCGACGTCCACCTCGAGGTCGAGCAGACCGGGGCCCGGAGCGTACTTGCAGGTGTTGGTGATCAGCTCGCTGACGACGAGCTGTGCGGTCTCGACCGTCTCCACCGGTACCGGGACGCCGTGCTCGCCCTGGACGCGGGCGAGGAACCCGCCGGTGAAGCGCCGCGCCGCGGAGATCGCCTCCGAGTCGCCCTCGTGCGCGAATCCGGCGTGGATGCACGGCCAGTCGGCCAGGTGGGCGGGGTGGCCGTCCAGCCTCGGTTCCATGGTGGTGCCTTTCGTACAGCTTCCCGGCCGGCCGCGCTCAGGCGCGGCCAGCCGTCCGTCTACCCCGTTTTCCGCGACCGACGCTCATCGTCTTCCGGTCGCGTTCACTGGCGGGGGAGCTTGGTGACGGTGTCCAGGTAGAAGGCGTCGATGCTGTGCACGGCGCGCTCGAAGTCGTCCAGGTTGACCGGCTTGGTGACGTAGGCGTTGGCGTGCTGCCGGTAGGCGCCGGTCACGTCGTCGGGCGCCGCGGAGGTGGTGAGGACGACCACCGGGACCGCACGCAGTTCCTCGTCGTTCTTGAGGATCGAGAGCAGCTCGTGGCCGTTCATCCGCGGCATGTTGAGGTCGAGGACGATCAGGTCGGGGAGCCGGTTGGCCGGGTCGCGCAGGTACTCCAGCGCCGCGAGGCCGTCCTCGACCTGGGTCAGGTTGCGGGCACCGCGTTCGGCGAGGGCGTCCCCGATCAGCATGGCGTCCGCGGGGTCGTCCTCGACCAGCAGCACGTCGTGGGGGCGGGCGGGGGCGATCATCATCATTG
>NZ_JARAVK010000401.1:0-5439 GCF_033792765.1 Streptomyces sp. PA03-6a
CATCGCCCACGGCGCCCAGTCGGTGAAGGAGGTGTCGCCCGGGTGCCGGGGGATACGGTGGCAGGTCCTGGCCGGCATCGCCACGATCGAATCGGACAATAACTGATCGTTTCAGAATGACGTGCGGAGTCGTCGGAGGCAGATAATGCTGCAGGCGAGTTCCAAGAGGCCCTGGTGGAGGTCGGCGCGGCGTTCGTAGCGGATCCGCAGTCGTTTGAACTGGTGAAGCCAGGCGAAGGTGCGCTCGACGACCCAGCGGGTCTTGCCCAGGCCGGAGCCGTGGGCGACGCCGCGCCGCGCGATGAGCGGCTTTATGCCGCGCTGCCACAGCAGCCGGCGGTACTTGTCGTAGTCGTAGCCCCGGTCGGCGAACAGGCGCTTGGGCTTGCTCCGCGGACGTCCCCGCAGACCCCGTATTCGCGGGATCGCGTCGAGCAGCGGCATCAGCTGCGTGACGTCATGCCGGTTCCCGCCGGTCACGGACACGGCCAGCGGGGTGCCGCGGCGGTCGACGATCAAGTGGTGCTTGGAGCCGGGGCGGGCCCGGTCGACCGGCGAAGGCCCGACGTGATCCCCCCTAATCCAGTGCGTAAGCAGACGGCCCAGGACCATGCAACGACCCGGGGCAGCTGCTCGCACAGGACAGCGAATGCCTGGATCCCCCCTGGCCGACCAGGCCTCCTCAAAGAGCGGCATCGCTGTCCTGTGCGGGGTCCGCAGTGATGACGCGGGCGCCGGGCTGATGCCTCGGTTTCCCCGGGCCCTTGAGGCTTCTGTCAAGAGCAGAGAGCCCGGCGTCTCCGTGGTCACCGCGAAACTCGCATGGACTGCTCGGACATTGATCGTCACGGCGCGAGCCCGCTCCAGGGTCGACCTCTTGATCATCCGCGAGCCCACGAGCTCTGCAGAAGATCGAGCCCCTGGAGTGCGCTGGTGTCGCGAACGGCTACTGAGATGGCGGACCAACGAGTCCTTGGATTAGGGCGCCGCGTGACCCGCATGTGCTCGTGACCTGCATAAACGGACGGATCTTGGAGGACCGCTTGACCGTGTTCTGTGGCATCGACTGGGCAGAGCGCCACCACGACGTCGCCCTCGTCGACGAAGCCGGCACTCTGCTCGCCAAAGCCCGTATCACCGACGACGCGTCCGGCTACCACAAGCTCTTGGCCCTCCTCGCCGAACACGGCGACAGCCCCGAAGATCCGATACCGGTGGCCATCGAGACCAGCCACGGCCTCCTGGTGGCGACCCTGCGCACCGGCAGCCGCCGTGTCTTCGCGATCAACCCGCTCGCCGCCGCTCGCTACCGCGACCGCCACGGCGTCAGCCGCAAGAAGTCCGACCCGGGCGACGCCTTGGTCTTGACGAACATCCTGCGCACCGACATGCACGCCCACCGACCCCTGCCGGCCCAATCCGAACTCGCCCAGGTCATTACCGTCCTGGCCCGCGCCCAGCAGGACGCCGTCTGGACTCGGCAACAGGTCGCCAACCAGGTCCGCTCGCTCCTGCGCGAGTACTACCCTGCTGCTCTGCTGGCCTTCCAGGGCAAGCAAGGCGGTCTGACCAGAGCTGACGCCCGCGTCATCCTCACTCTGGCGCCGACCTCCGGCCAAGGCCGCGAAGCTCACCCTCGCCCAGCTGCGGGCTGCCCTCAAACGCAGTGGCCGCCTCCGCAGCGGCGACGCGCAGGCCGAGCGGCTCCGGGACGTCTTCCGCGCTGAGTATGCCCACCAGCTCCCCGGTGTCGAGGACGCCTTCGGCCACCAGCTCCTGGCCCTGCTCAAGCTGCTGGACGCCGCCTGCCAGGCCGCGGACGATCTCGCGGAGGCGGCCACAGCCGCCTTTCACCAGCACGCCGACAGCGAGATCCTGCTCAGCTTCCCCGGCCTGGGGCCCATGCTCGGGGCCCGCGTGCTCGCCGAGCTGGGCGACGACCGGGCACGGTTCCCCGACGCGAGGGCGCTGAAGTCGTACGCCGGATCCGCGCCCATCACTCGGGCCTCCGGCAAGAAGCGTTTCGTCGGCCGCCGGTTCGTCAAGAACAATCGCCTCATCAACGCCGGCTTCCTCTGGGCCTTCGCCGCCCTCACCGCCTCACCGGGAGCGAACGCGCACTACCGGCGCCGACGCGAGCATGGTGATTGGCATGCCGCCGCACAAAGGCACTTGCTGAACCGCTTCCTCGGCCAGCTCCATCACTGCCTCAAGACCCGACAGCAATTTGACGAACAGCACGCCTTCGCACCGCTCCTGTCACCCCCAACCGGATGGCGTCCCGCCAAGTGGTGTAGCCGATCAAGCTGGCGGAATCCCCAGGTCGCATCCCGAATCGCTGTCGCCGGAGGCCGTGTTGAGGCCCCCGAGCCGGGACCAGCGGTGATCGCACGACGGCGCGCAGGGGCACGTGCCGGACGCCTCCGAAGCGGAGGCGACGGACCGTGATCGGCTACACCACGACGGGAGACACGACCCCCAACCGAGCAGGCGGCTTGATTTCATAGCCCCCTGAGATGTCTTTGAGGGCTCTGACATGGGAGCCATCAATCGCGCAGTCGTCCATCTCGAGCAAGCCGGTCTTGCGTAGTTCGGCAAGGAGCTCCGCGTGCAGTCGGGGCCAGACACCGGCTTCGGTCCAGTCCCGCAGTCGGCGCCAGGCGGTAACGCCCGAGCAGCCCACCACGCCGGCGGGCACGTCCCGCCAGGCCACCCCCTTGCGCAGCACGTAGACAATGCCCGCCAGTGCAACACGGTCAGGCACCCGAAGCCGACCTGGGTGCCGGTGCCTTCGCTCGGGTTGCGGCGGCAGCAGCGGGGCCATGCGCTCCCACAGGTCATCCGGGACAAGATCATCAGACACCCCGCAGACCTTGCCGACGAAGATCATTAACATCCAGCCGACACGCCGACCTCATTCTGAAACGATCAGTTAGACCGTAGCGGGCGAGTCGGACAGCGGACCGAGGGCTGTAGTCCAGTCTTCTGGCCGGCTTGGCCGTAACACTGCGGGCTTGGGCGGGCCCACAGAAAAGTTCGGGGTCTATGAGAAGCCCACTCCAGCTTCCCAAACGGAGAGATTCCCTCTTGCGAGTTATTGCTATGGTATGTGGCGAATAGAGATGATCAAGGAGTGTCCGCGCCTTCTAAGACATGACGGATCGCCACATCGACGCCTGCTGGCCGACCGGCTACTCCGATCACTTGGGCTGCGGGGCGAGGTTGATACCAACACGAAGGGCATCACCGATATGGGGATCTTCAGAAGACTGCTGTACCGGATGGGAGCGTTGACCGTTGGCACGCACACGGTCCTCGCGTCAGGTGTGCTGGTCACACCAGTGACGGCGCAAGCCGCACCGCCGGGGCGCGTGTGCATGCTCCTTGCTCCGCAGGGGGCCTACGGGCATGGGCACGCGGCTTTCGCCGTCAAGGTGCGCGGGGAAGCGAACCACTGGATCTACGGCTCGTTCGGCAGTAGCAACGACGGGCCAATGGCGGGCTGGATCAACGGCGGCACCTGGCAGAAAGCCAGGGCACGCTTCGTGTCCGTACGGGACAGGGACAACAACAACGCGAGGTACTTTTGAGGCTATGCGATCCTACCTTGTTCGTGGGTTGGACGGGCCGTCGTAGGGTCCAGAGACCCAGAGACACCGGGTATGGCTTCTATGCGGTTGCCCTCGATGGTTCCACTCACCTGGCCGCCCGGCGTCTCACGACGACTCGGCCGCTGATTAGGAGATGCGAACGCCTTCGAGCGGATCGCTGAGTAGGACCACGCCGGCGAGGTCGTCCGGAAGAACAGCATCGAACGACCGGAGGAACTGGTGGCCTGGATCTGGGCGGGTACGGAGGGGGCCGCAAGCGGGCCGAGGCGTCGAACATGGCCTGTTGGCGGCCCTGATGGGGCTGGTCGAGCCGGACGAGCGGGGTGATCCGCAGTCTGCGCTGCGGTGGACGACCAAGTCCCTGCGGCACCTGGCGGACGAGCTGGCCGGGCAGGGGTTTCGGGTGTCCGCGCCGACCGTGGGCCGTCTGCTCAGACAGGCGGGCTTCAGCCTGCAAGGCAAAGCCAAGACCCTGGAAGGCGTTCAGCACCCAGATCGGGACGCCCAATTCAAGTATCTCAATGAGCAGGTCATGGCCCATCAGGCGGCGGGTGAGCCGGTGATCAGCGTGGATACCAAGAAGCGCGAGCAGATCGGCCAGCTGCCCATGGCCGGGCGGGAGTGGCGCCCGAAGGGCGATCCGGTCCAGGTCGAGGACCACCACTTCTTCTTCAGCGGCCCAGGTGTCGAGCAGGCGATCCCGTACGGGATTTACGACCTTGACCGCAACACAGGCTGGGTCAACGTCGGCATCGACCACGACACCTCCGTCTTCGCGGTGGAGTCCATCTGCCGCTCGTGGACCGCCCGCGGCAGCCAGGATTACCCGACTGCGACCCGGCTACTGATCACCGCCGATGCAGGCGGCTCCAACGGCCACCGCTACCGGGAGCGAGCTGGCCGCGTTGGCCGCCGAGACGGGGCTTGCGATCACGGTCTGCCACTTCCCGCCGGGCACCCCGCCAAATCGCCCAGACCGAGCGCGTTTCCTACGAGCGCCGCGGCGGTGAACGCCAGCCAGGCACCCGCAAAGGCGTCTTCCCACAGAAATTCGGCAACCAGGAGCGCGTCGTCATCGCCCTCATCTACCTGCGGAAACTGTGCACCCTGGACGTCCTTGCTGACGCCTTGGGCGACGTGAGCAGGTCCTCCATCGGCAACGTCGTCCGCGAACTGCGGCCCCTCCTCAAACAAGCCGGCCACCTGCCGCCACCGGGAACCACCCGATACCGCACCGCAGCCGACCTCCTGGCCGCGACAACACTTTGATTCTTTACGGCTCCAGTGGGTGCGGCAACGCTGCCATGAAGCCCCAGGCAGGACGGCTCCGACGGCGTCGACGAGGCAGGCGTGGGCGTCGGAGACGACGAACTGGGCCCCGTTCAGGCCGCGGGCGATGAGCGAGCGCAGGAACGCCAGCCGGCTCCGTCCTCGGCGGTGGCGACGTCCAGGCCCAGGATCTCGCGGTGTCCGTCAGCGTTGACGCCGACCGCGATCAGCGCGTGGAGCTTTCTTTCCGGGAAGGCTCGGTGGTGCGGTGGTGCGGGTTTTGGCCTGGAAAGGCTGAAATTAGCGCGCTTGTCGTCCGTCTTTCGCTTCCCGTGTTTGGGCGTCATCGTTCGATTATGTGCCGTGGATTTTCTATACGCGGGGTTCTTGGCGGGTTATGGGGTCCTGGACTGTGATTGCGGTGTCTGTGGGATTGGCGGATATGGTGCTGTGTTGGCCGTGCTTGCTGTGTCGTGCGTGGGGAGGGTGGGGCGTTGAGTATTAAGTTGCCGAGGGGGTTGGAGTGGCTTGCGCGGTTGGTGGTGGGGGAGAATTTTCC
>NZ_JARAVK010000402.1:0-5425 GCF_033792765.1 Streptomyces sp. PA03-6a
CGTCCCCCGAGGGCGGCCCCGCCCCGGACACCGGGCCGCCGCGGAAGCCGCTCGCGTCGGCCTGAAACGCCGTCGAAAAGGCCGCCGGCCCGCCGCGCCCCGTGCGCGAGGGCTGGTGACCATGCCGGAACCGGGGTACTAACGAACAAGTAGCACCGGTCGGTAACCGACGCGAGGTGACGCCCCCATGTCCGCAGCATCCGCCCGCCCCACCGTTTCCGAACGCGAAGCGCGCCAGGTCGCAGAGGCCGCCCGCGAACAGGAATGGCGAAAGCCGAGCTTCGCCAAGGAACTGTTCCTGGGCCGCTTCCGGCTCGACCTGATCCATCCCCACCCCACACCGTCGACCGAGCAGGTCCAGCGCGGCGAGGAGTTCCTGGCCAAGCTGCGCGACTTCGTCGAGACGAAGGTGGACGGGGCACTGATCGAGCGTGAGGCGAGGATCCCCGACGAGGTCATCACCGGGCTGAAGGAGCTCGGTGCCCTCGGCATGAAGATCGACCCCAAGTACGGCGGCCTCGGCCTCACCCAGGTGTACTACAACAAGGCGCTGGCCCTCGTCGGCTCCGCCAGCCCCGCCATCGGCGTGCTGCTCTCCGCGCACCAGTCGATCGGGGTGCCCCAGCCGCTGAAGATGTTCGGGACCCCGGAGCAGAAGGAGCGGTTCCTGCCGCGCTGCGCCCGCACCGACATCTCGGCCTTCCTGCTCACCGAGCCCGACGTGGGGTCCGACCCCGCGCGCCTGGCGACCACGGCCGTGCCCGACGGGGACTCCTACGTCCTGGACGGCGTGAAGCTGTGGACGACCAACGGCGTCGTCGCCGACCTGCTGGTCGTCATGGCGCGGGTGCCCAAGAGCGAGGGCCACAAGGGCGGCATCACCGCCTTCGTCGTCGAGGCCGGCTCCGAGGGCATCACCGTCGAGAACCGCAACTCCTTCATGGGGCTGCGCGGCATCGAGAACGGCGTCACCCGCTTCCACCGGGTACGCGTCCCCGCCGAGAACCGCATCGGCCCCGAGGGCGCCGGGCTGAAGATCGCCCTCACCACCCTCAACACCGGCCGCCTCTCGCTGCCCGCGTCCTGCGTCGCGGCCGGCAAGTGGTGCCTGAAGATCGCCCGTGAGTGGTCGGCCGCCCGCGAGCAGTGGGGCAGGCCGGTCGCCCGCCACGAGGCCGTCGGCGCGAAGATCTCCTTCATCGCGGCGACCACCTTCGCCCTCGAGGCCGTCATGGAGCTGTCCAGCCAGATGGCCGACGAGGACCGCAACGACATCCGCATCGAGGGCGCGCTGGCCAAGCTCATCGCCTCCGAGATGAGCTGGACCATGGCCGACGAACTGGTCCAGATCCGCGGCGGCCGCGGCTTCGAGACCGCCGAGTCCCTCGCCGCCCGCGGCGAACGGGGCATCCCGGCCGAGCAGTTGCTGCGCGACCTGCGGATCAACCGGATCTTCGAGGGCTCCACGGAGATCATGCACCTGCTGATCGCCCGCGAGGCCGTCGACGCCCACCTGTCGGTCGCCGGGGACCTCATCGACCCCGACAAGGCGCTCGGCGACAAGGCCAAGGCCGGCATGAAGGCCGGCGGCTTCTACGCCCGCTGGCTGCCGAAGCTGGTGGCCGGCCCCGGCCAGATCCCCGGCGCGTACTCCGCGTTCCACCCGGCGGGCCACCCCGACCTCGCCGCCCACCTGCGCTACGTCGAACGGGGCGCCCGCAAGCTCGCCCGCTCCACCTTCTACGCCATGTCGCGCTGGCAGGGCCGGATGGAGACCAAGCAGGGCTTCCTGGGCCGCGTCGTCGACATCGGCGCCGAACTGTTCGCCATGAGCGCCGCCTGCGTCCGCGCCGAGATGCTCCGCACCCGGGGCGAGAACGGGCGCGAGGCCTACCAGCTCGCCGACGCCTTCTGCCGCCAGTCGCGGATCCGCGTCGAGGAGCTCTTCGGCCGCCTGTGGACGAACACCGACGCCATCGACCGCAAGGTCGTCGACGGGGTCCTCGGCGGCGCCTACACCTGGCTGGAGTCCGGCATCGTCGACCCCTCCAGCGACGGCCCGTGGATCGCCGACACCACCCCGGGCGCCTCGCACAAGGAGAACGTCCACCGGCCGATCCGCTGACCGGACCGGGGACGCGTCCCCCGCGCACAGGGCACCGCCTTCCCGGAGGCGGTGCCCGCGCCGTGCCGGCGACCGGACACAATGGGGGGATGACGGACTCTCTCGCCGACCCGCATCTGCGGCTGCCCGGACCGGACGCGGCCACCGCCGCCCACGACGGCCCCCGCACCATCGTGATCCTGGGTTCGACCGGATCGATCGGCACCCAGGCCATCGACGTCGTCCTGCGCAACCCCGACCGCTTCCGCGTGGTGGCCCTGTCCGCCGCCGGCGGCCGCGTCGGGCTCCTCGCCGACCAGGCGCTGCAGCTCGGCGTCTCCGCGGTCGCCGTCGCGGATGCGGACGCGGAAGGCCCGCTGCGGGAGGCGCTGGCCGAGCGCTACGGCGCCGAGCCCCTGCCGGAGGTCCTGGTCGGCCCGGAAGCCGCGACCGAGCTGGCCGGCCGGCCGTGCCACTCCGTCCTCAACGGCATCACCGGTTCGATCGGGCTGCGCCCGACGCTGGCCGCCCTGGAGGCGGGGCGGATCCTGATCCTCGCCAACAAGGAGTCGCTGATCGTCGGCGGCCCCCTGGTGAAGGCCGTGGCCAAGCCGGGCCAGATCGTGCCCGTCGACTCCGAGCACTCCGCGCTCTTCCAGGCCCTCATGGGCGGCTCCCGCGCCGAGGTCCGCAAGCTCGTCGTGACCGCCTCCGGCGGCCCCTTCCGCGGCCGCGACAAGGGCGAGCTGGCCGGGGTCACCCCCGAGCAGGCGCTGGCCCACCCCACCTGGGACATGGGCCCGGTGGTGACGATCAACTCGGCCACCCTGGTGAACAAGGGCCTGGAGGTCATCGAGGCCCACCTGCTCTTCGACATTCCCTTCGACCGCATTGAGGTGGTCGTCCACCCGCAGTCGTATATCCACTCGATGGTGGAATTCACTGACGGCTCCACGCTGGCCCAGGTCAGCCCGCCCGACATGCGGATGCCGATCTCGCTGGGCCTCGGCTGGCCCGAGCGGGTGCCCGACGCCGCGCCCGGGTGCGACTGGACGAAGGCGGCCACGTGGACGTTCTTCCCGCTGGACGACGAGGCGTTCCCGGCGGTGGCGCTCGCCCGCCACGTCGGTAGCCTCGGGGGTACCGCCCCCGCGGTGTTCAACGCGGCCAACGAGGAGTGCGTGGCCGCGTTCCTCGCGGGCACGCTGCCCTTCACGGGCATCGTGGACACCGTCGCACGGGTGGTCGAGGAGCACGGCACTCCCGTCGAGGGAACCTCCCTGACCGTGGAGGACGTCCTCGAGGCGGAGAAGTGGGCGCGGGCCCGCGCCCGGGAACTGGCTGCGGAACAGGCGACAACGGAGGCGGCACACGTATGACGGGACTTATGTGGGCACTGGGGATCGCCGTCTTCGCGGTCGGCCTCCTGGTCTCCATCGCCTGGCACGAGCTCGGCCACCTCTCCACGGCCAAGCTGTTCAAGATCCGCGTGCCGCAGTACATGGTCGGCTTCGGGCCGACGATCTGGTCCCGCCACAAGGGTGAGACCGAGTACGGCATCAAGGCGATCCCGCTGGGCGGCTACATCCGCATGATCGGGATGTTCCCGCCCGGCGACGACGGCCGGATCGCGGCCCGGTCCACCTCGCCCTTCCGCGGGATGATCGAGGACGCCCGCTCCGCGGCGTACGAGGAGCTGAAGCCGGGCGACGAGACCCGGATGTTCTACACGCGCAAGCCCTGGAAGCGCGTGATCGTCATGTTCGCCGGCCCGTTCATGAACCTCATCCTGGCCTTCGGGCTCTTCCTGGCGCTCTTCATGGGCTTCGGCATCCCGACCCAGACGACGACCGTCGGCTCGGTCTCGGAATGCGTCGTCCCCGCTTCCGACACCAAGGCCCTCAAGGCCAAGGACCCCTGCGTCCACGGCGACTACCCGGCCGCTCCCGCCAAGGCGGCCGGTCTGCAGCAGCGCGACCGGATCGTGGCCTTCAACGGGGTGAAGGTCGACGACAGCCAGTGGACGGTGCTGCAGAAGGAGATCCGCAAGACCATCGGTCCCGCGACGATCACCGTGGTGCGCGACGGCAAGACCATCAACCTGCACGCGAACCTGATCGCCAACAAGGTCGTCAAGACCGACGGGCACGGCGGCATCGTCAAGGACCAGTACGTCCAGGCCGGGTTCCTCGGTTTCACACCGGCGGACGGCGTGGTGAAGCTGGACTTCGACCAGTCGCTCGACCACATGGCCACCACGGCCGAGGACGGCGTCCGGTCCCTCGCGGCGCTCCCGGGCAAGATCCCCGGACTGTGGAACGCGGTCTTCAGCGGCGCCGAGCGCCAGCCCGACTCCCCGGTCGGCATGATCGGCGCGGCCCGTCTCGGCGGCGACATCTTCTCGCTGCCGCTGCCGGCCACGCAGAAGATCGCCACGATGGTGGGCCTGCTCGCCGGGGTCAATCTGGCCCTCTTCCTGTTCAACATGCTCCCGCTGCTCCCGCTCGACGGCGGGCACATCGCGGGCGCCCTGTGGGAGTCCGTCCGCCGCAACATCGCCAAGGTCTTCCGCCGGGCCGACCCCGGACCCTTCGACGTGGCGAAGCTGATGCCCGTCGCCTACGTGGTCGCCGGCATCTTCATCTGCTTCACGGCGCTGGTCATGGCCGCGGATCTCATCAATCCGGTGCGTTTGACCTAGGCGCGATGTCGGAGGCGTGGGTGGGGTGACGTAGTCTCGTTCAACGGAGCCCGCCCACGCCGCCGGGACCTCGATCCGCGTACTTTGGGGATGCCACGCACATGACCGCGATTTCGCTCGGGATGCCGTCCGTTCCGATCAAGCTCGCCGACCGACGCAAGAGCCGCCAGATCCAGGTCGGATCGGTCGCGGTCGGCGGCGACGCCCCGGTCTCCGTCCAGTCCATGACCACAACCGTCACGGCCGACATCGGCGCCACGCTGCAGCAGATCGCCGAGCTCACCGCCTCCGGCTGCCAGATCGTCCGGGTCGCCTGCCCCTCGCAGGACGACGCCGACGCCCTCGCCACCATCGCGAGGAAGTCGCAGATCCCGGTGATCGCGGACATCCACTTCCAGCCGAAGTACGTGTTCGCGGCGATCGACGCGGGCTGTGCGGCGGTACGGGTGAACCCGGGCAACATCCGGCAGTTCGACGACAAGGTCAAGGAGATCGCCAAGGCGGCCTCCGACGCCGGCACCCCGATCCGGATCGGGGTGAACGCCGGGTCGCTGGACAGGCGCCTGCTGGAGAAGTACGGCAAGGCCACCCCGGAGGCGCTGGTGGAGTCGGCGCTGTGG
>NZ_JARAVK010000403.1:0-5424 GCF_033792765.1 Streptomyces sp. PA03-6a
CATCAGGGCTTGCTTGAGCCGTGTGCTCGGACAACGGGCCCGCACGGTTCTGAGGGGGGACCGCCGCAGCAATGTGGCGGTCCTACCCGACCAGGCCGCAAAGAACGAGTGCGGCCTGGACCACTACCAGGTCCGCCGCTACGACGCCTGGTACCGGCACATCACCCTGTCCATGGCCGCCCTCGCCGCACTGACCGCCGTCCGCGCACAGGAACTGTCAAAGGGGGCAACGATCTTGGACAAACCCGCCTGATACCCCTATCCGTCGCGGAGATCCGCCGCCTGATCGGACTGCTCCTCCACCCACAACACCTCACCCCGACGCACCATCTGCACTGGTCATGGTGGAGACGGCTCAGCCAGACACGCGCTCGCCGCAGTCACTACAAACGCCGAGGCCAGACCCCCTAACTGTGATTGCAGTATTAGCCAGGCAGGTGGGCGGTCGGCAACGGCAGCAATGGCTTCGTCGAGGTCTACGACACGCTCCATACGGCGATCATCGCCTACGGGTCCGGGTCTACGCCCCAGTGGTGCGATGCAAGGGGCGGGGGCCTGGACGCGTGGCCGGGCGCCCCCGGGCGAGCCGGCGCGTCATAACGCCGATCATGGCCCAGCGGATCATTGTCTCGGCGTGCGCGGGATGGTGCTCATAGTCGCGGGCCAGCCGGCGGTGGGCGGTCAGCCATGAAAAGGTCCGCTCGATCGCCCACCGCTTGGGCTGGACCTGGAAGCCACGCTGCTCAGGGTCCTTGCGGACGATCTCCAGCTCGCGGCCGAGGATCTGGGCCGTCCAGTCGACCAGACGTCCGGCGAAGCCCTGGTCCGCCCAGACCTTCCGCATGGACGGATGGTTCAGACGCGCCCACAGCAACGGGCGCTTGGCTCCGTCGCGGTCCTGGACACTCGCGGCCATGACGTGCACTGCCAGCAACAGACCCAGTGTGTCGGTGACCAGGAACCGCTTGCGTCCCTTGACCTTTTTGCCCGCGTCGAAGCCCCGAGTTGCCGCCGGGACCGTGTCGGCAGTGCGGACCGACTGCGAGTCGATCAGGCCAGCGCTCGGCTCCTCGCTCCGCCCTGCGGCCCGGCGGACCTGGGCCCGCAGGACGTCATGGACGCAGATGACGGTGCCCTCGTCGTGCCAGCGCACGAAGTACCAGTACACGGTCTGCCAGGGCGGGAAATCGTGCGGCAGCTGCCGCCAGGCGCAGCCGGTCCGCACCACGTAGACAGATCGCATCCACGATCTGTCTACGTGGGTGCTTCTCCCGCCGCCCGCCCTTCGGCCCCGTTCGCGGTGGCGGAAGCAGCGGCTCCACCAGCGCCCACTGCTCATCGGTCAGGTCCGACGGATACCCCCCGGCACCGGGCACGGCAGGCTCAACGACCACCTCCGCCACGGGACACGGCAGATCTCAAACGGTCTGAGTCTGCGTGTTCTCCGGCCGGAAAACGCGTACTGGCGTGCCGGAATCGAGGCTGCTACCCGCTACGTGAAAGAGAACGGGGATCTGAAAGTCCCGTACGCGTTCACGACTCCAGAGGACTGGGACCCCGCCGCTTTCCCGCTGGGGACGTGGATTGCGGACCAGCGAAAGGTTTTCAACGCGGGTGAGATCAGCTTCTCAGGGAAACCCCTTACGTTTCGCGACACCGGGTCGGCGGAAGGCTGCTCCGGCGTCTTGTAAGAGGCGGTAAACGCCCCCGTATGAGCGGCCCGCCTCATCAGCCAGTGCACGAATGGAGGCTCCCGCTTCGTACTTGCGCTTCATTTCCTCACCAACTTGGCACCGCTCTAAACCTATCAAGCGGATTGCGTTTTTGCGGGTCATCAGCAAGCGCCTCCAATCAGCAGCCATACAGGCTTTACAGAATTGCACCGCTGCGTTATACAGCATTGGGGATCCTGTCGCTCCCAGGGGGGGGAGGGGGATGCGACAGGATCCCTTCCACAATAGCAAGATTCGACGCGCGGAAAGCCGTCCAGCTATCAACTAACCATCTGCGGCCGGTCCGGTATCTCGCATTGCCTTATCCAGGCAAACATCTTAACTTCCCCACAAGATAGAACTTTGACGCCATTTTTCTGCATGGGCGCGCCCGTTCGCATGCTGCCCACGAGGAAAGCCGCGTAGGCACGCTCCAGCGTGCCTACGCGGTCAGGCTTTTTCCGCTAACTCCTCTTCCGGTCTCCGATGTCGAACTAACATCCCAGGGTTGGATCTTTCACGCGAGGAGGATGGCAGTGACATTTTCCCAGCCCGGCGTGGGTACATGCGCCACTGAAGTCGCCTACAAGAGGGGGTATGGCAATCCTCCAGAGCTCCGTGAGGTCATAGCCCGAGCACACATCACTCGTCTCTGGTGGACCATTGCCATCGCGGTCTTCGACCACTTGACGGTTCCGGTGCTCATACTGGCCGCCACATCGACCGTGGTCCGCAATGCTGGTTGGCTGGCGCTCGCTGCTGCAGTCGTCGTCGCAGCACTGGCGGCGGCACGTCAGTTGCGTGCTTTAGAGTGCCTTGTCCACGAGGCATCCCACTTCAACTGGAGTCGACGGTATCGAAAACTGGGCGATGTCCTTGCGACACTGCTGGCCGGGGTCCCCACCGGTGCCCGGATAGCCGATTATCGGGCGAGTCACCTGGTTCATCACGGCCGTTTCGGAACGCTCTCAGATCCTGATCGTCAGCGGTACGAGGAACTCGGCCTGGAGGATCTGAACCGTTCCGGGACCGCTGCTTTTGTTCTCGGTCTGCTGCAGAAGTTCGGCCCCTACCAGGGCGGCTGGCTGGCTACCCTGGGCTCTGCCCCTGTCGCTGCGGCTCTCCCACTCTCATGGTGCGCCCTCGTGATCGTTCTGCCGGGGTGGCTGATGGAG
This sequence comes from Streptomyces sp. PA03-6a, assembly GCF_033792765.1. Taxonomy (NCBI): domain Bacteria; kingdom Bacillati; phylum Actinomycetota; class Actinomycetes; order Kitasatosporales; family Streptomycetaceae; genus Streptomyces; species Streptomyces sp. PA03-6a. The sequence goes on from NZ_JARAVK010000403.1 coordinate 2,888, forward strand.
GGATGGGTCTGGGCAGGCGTCGCTGGGCTGGCGTGGCTCGTTACGCACCTGGTGGCGCTGCCGATTTTGCGCTTCGTGGGTGAGAGCAGCGAGCACGTCTATCGCGAGGTTGATACGGTTTTCGCTGCTACTGTCAGTAATCTTGGTCTGCTGCAGCGGACGCTGATTCACCCCCATGGCGACGGCTATCATACGATCCACCACTTGTGGCCCGGGGTTCCCCATCATCAGTTGGCGCGACTGCACCGGATCTTGCTGGCCCAGAATGCGGAGTACCGCAGCAATCTCAGGTACCGTACCCGGGTTCTGGAGCGCCCGCGTACGGGATGGGCCAAGAGCGAGGCACGTTCGGACGCTCGTATCGAAACAGGCAGGGCTGCATGACGACACTTGAAATCGACCAGTCCGTTCTGGAGCAGTACGCTGACGTCACTGTTGCTCTTGTAGCTGCCTATCGTGTGGACGACGACGGCACCTGGGTTGAGGCGGAGACCGCCCTGGCCGACTTGGAAGCAAAGGCCGCCGCCGGGGCATGGATTCCGCAGGGGCAGACCGATGCCCGTATCCCCACATGGCACTCCGTCTGTCGCAGCTTTGGGTCCAATCCCCGCAGGATCAGCCCAAGCGTCAACGCCTTGTTTCGGCGGCTGACCCGCACGAGGCGATTTCGATGTGTGGATGGGCCCGTGGACGCCTATAACTCCGTACCGGTTCAGCACGTGCTGCCTGTCAGCGCTTTCAACCTGGAAACGTTGCATGGCGAGATCCTTCTCCGTGTGGCGGGGGAAAAAGACCTCTTCATTCTCCTTGGGAAGCCGGAAGCGGCCGAACGGCCCGGGCCGAGGGAAAAGGTCTATGCGGACAGCACCTCAGTTCTGACCTGGCACTGTAACCACCGAGATGCCGAGTCTCTGACCGAGCCCCCCACCTCCCGTGCCGCACAGGTCTGCTGGCATCTGCTGAACCCTGCCCATGTGATGTCCACGCCTGTGCAGAGCGAGGGCTGAAGGCGTGGCGACCTCATACCTGGCTGGCCTGGCCCTCGGCTTGGCTCTCATCGTGCCCATCGGCCCTCAGAACGTGTTCGTGGTTGGTCAAAGCCTCTCCGTGGGCTGGCCTCGGGCGGGCTGGTCCGTGGTGGCCGCGAGCTGCTGCGACTCCCTGCTCATCCTGGCCGGGGCCGCCGGAGTTTCTGGGCTGCTTACTGGATTTCCGGCCCTACGCGGAGTGCTGCTCCTCGGCGGGGCCACATTCCTGGGATATCTGGGGGTTCAGGCTTGGCGCAGCAGCGCGATGGCGCTGAGGCTGGAGGCCGGCGAGGTGCTCAACACCCGCATAATGATCCGCCGCACCGTCGTAGTCTCGCTTCTCAACCCGCACGCGATCCTCGACACCGTCGGGGTCATCGGCGCCGCAGTTGCCGCGCAACCAGAGACATCGCGCGCAGTGTTCGCCGGTGGCACTGTCAGCGCCTCCTGGCTCTGGTTCCTCCTGCTCGCGGCTGGAGCCGCTGCCGCGCGCCGTTTCCTGACTCCGCGCAGGGCACTGTGGTTCGAACGGGTATCCGGTTCGATCATGATCCTTTTCGGAGTAGTCCTGCTACGTGAGTTCATCGAGCTCACCATGAGCTGACCGAGGCACAGGAGCAGGCGCAGAGGTGATGCGTTCTCAATTTCTCCCAGCCCTGCTCGGTGAGCACGACGTACTGCGCGCGCCGGTCGGACTCGCTATCTCGCGGCGGACCAGGCCGGCGGTCTCCATGCGGCTGACCTGCTGGGACACCCGGTTCTTGTAATGCAGGGTGGCGCGTACCAGGTCGCTCATCCGCATCCGGCGCCCGGGGGATTCCGAGAGATGGGCCAGGATCTCGTAGTCGCTGTACCTGAGACCGAACGGCTGCAGCTCGCGATCGAGCCGGTGGGTCAGCAGCTTGCCGACCTCCAAGTGGATACGCCAGCTGTGCTGTTCGTCAGCGGTCAGCCAGCGAGTACCGTTCCGTGTCTCCATGGCCTGAATATACCCAGACAGTTGAAATGCCCACTGTCAAAACGGAGACCTTCCGGCCTGCAGCAAGGGCAGCACTGCCCGATCAGCTACGGGAACCGGTGTCTATCGGGCAGCCGGCTCACGGCATCGCCGCGTGGCGCTGCTGACGGTAGGGCCTGCCTGATCGCCGGGCCCTCTGCATGGGCTGGTTCTGTGCCCTTGTCGAGCTTTGCCGGGTGGTTCAGGATCAGTGGGGGAAGTTGTTGATGGATCACGTATTGGGGGGGATCGTGTCAACGGGAACGAGTGGGAAATATTGGCAGGGCAAGGCGCTGCCGAGTGTGTTCAAGCATGAGTTGCTGGGCCGGTACATCCCGCCGTTCGGGGGGATGACGGGTACGCAGTCGCGCGATGGGCGTGTGGTCTACCTGGATGGGTACGCGGGTGAGGGTCGCTACGAGAACGGGGAGCCAGGGTCGGCGGAGATTGCGCTGCGGGTGGCGGCGCATCACCGGTCGGTGGGGCTGAACCTGTCCTGCTTCTTTGTGGAG
>NZ_JARAVK010000404.1:0-5376 GCF_033792765.1 Streptomyces sp. PA03-6a
GTGGTGGGGGATGCCCGCCGCAACCGCAACGCACCCGCACACAACCACCGGGCCGCAAGGGGCACCCCCCGCAGAAAGGGCCGCAGTACGCTGGGGGCCGGTTCCGCACGGCGCACAGATTCGGATTGGGACAGATGACCGCAGCTCCTCAGCCGACGCCGCCCCCCGTGCCGCTGACCGAACGTCAGGAAGCCCGCCGCCGCCGCATCCTGCGCACCAGCGCCGAGCTCGCCGTGCGGGGCGGATTCGACGCCGTCCAGATGCGCGAGGTCGCCGAGCAGTCGAACGTCGCGCTGGGCACCCTCTACCGCTACTTCCCGTCCAAGATCCATCTGCTCGTCGCCACGATGCGGGACCAGCTGGAGCACCTCCACGAGGCGCTGCGCAAGCGCCCGCCCTCGGCCGCCGAGCCCGCGGACCGCGTGGCGGAGACGCTGATGCGCGCCTTCCGCGCGATGCAGCGCGAACCGCACCTCGCGGACGCCATGGTGCGGGCGCTGACCTTCGCCGACCGTTCCGTCAGCCCGGAGGTGGACGCCGTGTCGCGGCTGACGACCGCGATCGTCCTGGACGCTATGCGGCTGGACGGGCCGCCCGGGCCCGAGCTGCTCTCCGCGGTCCGCGTCATCGAGCACACCTGGCACTCGGCCCTGGTGACCTGGCTGTCGGGACGCGCCTCGATCGCCCAGGTGAAGATCGACATCGAGACGGTGTGCCGGCTGATCGACCTCACCGATCCGCGCCGCGCGCAGCCCTGACCCCTGCGGCCCGGTCACTCCTCGGGCGGGAAGACCGCCTCGCCGGAGTCGGCCAGCGTGATGCTGATCGCCTCCACCGGGCAGCCCTCCGCCGCCGCCAGCAGCGCCTCCGCGGCGTCGGTGTCCGGGGCCGCCGGATGGGACTGGCGGGCGGAGTCGAGGGTGAAGCCGCCCGGCGCGGAGTTCACGCACATGCCCGAGCCGATGCACACCCCCCGGTCGACCTCGACGTGCCACCGGTCCCCCACGGGGTCAGCCCTCCCAGCCGGCGGGCAGGTGGATCATCTTGTGCTCCAGGTACTCGCCCAGTCCCTCGGGGCCGAACTCGCGCCCGAGCCCGGAGTTCTTGTAGCCGCCGAAGGGTCCGAGCATGTCGAGGCTGAAGGTGTTGACGTTGAAGGTGCCGGTGCGCACCCGGCGGGCGACGTCGATGCCGTGCTCGACGTCGGCGGTCCACACGCTGCCGGACAGGCCGTAATCGGAGTCGTTGGCGATGCGGACGGCCTCGGCCTCGTCCTCGTAGGGCAGCAGGCAGATGACCGGGCCGAAGATCTCCTCGCGGGCGATCCGCATGGAGTTGGTGACGTCCCCGAAGAGGGTGGGCTCGACGTACCAGCCCGTGGGCTGCGCCTGCGGGCGGCCGCCGCCGGTGAGGACCTTGGCGCCCTCCTGCTGGCCGAGGGCGATGTAGTCCAGGGAGCGCTGCTGCTGGCGGCGGGCGACCAGCGGCCCGACCTGGGTGGCGGGGTCGAGGGGGTCGCCGACGACGAGGGCGGAGGCGGCGGCCGCCAGGCGCTCGGCGGTCTCGTCGTAGCGGGAGCGGGGCGCGAGGATGCGGGTCTGGGCGACGCAGGCCTGTCCGTTGTTCATCCAGGCGGCCGAGACGATGCCGGGGACGGCGGTGTCCAGGTCGGCGTCGGGCAGGACCAGCGCGGCGGACTTGCCGCCGAGTTCCAGCGTCACGCGGGTGAGGTTGCGGGAGGCGACCTCCATGACGCGTTTGCCGGCGGCGACCGATCCGGTGAAGGAGACCTTGTCGACGCCGGGGTGGCCGACCAGGTACTCGCTGACCTCGCGGTCGGCGGGCAGGATCGACAGCACGCCCTCGGGCAGCCCCGCCTCGGCGGCGATCTCGCCGAGCAGGTACGCGTCCAGCGGTGACTCCGGCGACGGCTTGAGGACCACCGCGCACCCGGCGAGCAGCGCGGGGGCGAGCTTGGCGGCGGCGGTGAACTGCGGGACGTTCCACGGGACGACGGCGGCGACGACGCCGGCCGGTTCGCGGCGCACGAGGAGCGGCCCGAGCACGCCGGCCCGTCGTTCCTCCCAGGTGAAGCCGCGTGCGACGGTGATCGCGGCGTCCCACACCATCATCGCGCCCAGCGCCTGCGCGAGGACGCTCCAGGAGTAGGGCGAGCCGTTCTGGGAGCTGATGACGCGGGCGATCTCCTCGTGGCGCACGGCGATCGCGTCCTTGATGCGCGTGACGACCGCGATGCGCTCGTCGAGGGTCGTACGCGGCCACGGTCCCTCGTCGAAGGCCCTGCGGGCGGCGGCGACGGCCCGGTCGACGTCCTCGCGTGAGGCGTGCGGCACCCGCGCGAAGACCTGCTCGGTGTGGGGCGAGACGACCTCGATGGTGCCGGTGCCGAGGGGGTCCACCAACTCCCCGCCGATGAAGAGCTGTCCGTGTTCGACGATCCCGTTCCCGTCCATGCCTGTCCCGTCCCGCCTTTGGCTGATGCCTCGTCAGAAAGTGACTCTGCTTCAGAACTGATACCAGTTCTAGTTATGGTGGGCAATGCATGCGACGGAGCGGAGAGGGGCCCTCATGGAGCACGGCGACGGCATCTGGAGCATCCCGGTCCCGATCCCCGACAACCCCCTGGGCCACACGCTCGTCTATGTCGTCGACACCGACCGCGGCCCCGTCCTGGTCGACACCGGCTGGGACGACCCCGCCTCCTACGACGCCCTCGCCCGCGGCCTCACCGCGCTCGGCACCCGGGTCGCCGACGTCCACGGTGTCCTGGTCACCCACCACCACCCCGACCACCACGGCCTGTCCGGGCAGGTCCGCGAGGCTTCCGGCGCCTGGATCGCCATGCACCCCGCCGACACCGCCGTCGTCCGCCGTGCCCGCGGCGCCGCACCGGACCTGTGGCTGGACTACCTCGCCGTCAAACTCGCCGCCGCCGGCGCCCCCGAGGAGCACCTCGCCCCGCTGCGGGCGGTGCGCGCCGAGCGCCGCGCCGCGAACGTACCCGGCCTGCGGCCCGCCCTCCCCGACCGCGACATCGTCCCCGGCGAGCGGGTCCCGCTGCCCGGCCGCGCCATCCGCGCGGTGTGGACCCCCGGCCACACCCCCGGTCACGTCTGCCTCTTCGAGGAGGACGGCCGCCGCCTCTTCTCCGGCGACCACCTGCTGCCCGGGATCTCCCCGCACATCGGCCTGTACGAGGACCCCGACGAGACGACCGCCGGCGACCCCCTGGGCGACTACCTCGACTCCCTGGAACGCGTCGCCCGGCTCGACCCCGCGCAGGTGCTGCCCGCCCACAAGCACCCCTTCACCGACGCCGGCGCCCGCGTGCGCGAACTGCTGGACCACCACGCCGACCGCCTCTCCTCGCTCCGCGCCCTGATCGCCGAGGCCCCGCGCACCCCGTGGCAGCTGGCCGAGGCCATGCAGTGGAACCGCCCCTGGGAGCAGATCCCCTTCCCCTCCCGGAACATCGCCGTCGCCGAGGCCGAGGCGCACCTGCGCCGCCTGGTCAAGCTCGGGCACGCCGAACCCGTGCCCGGGTCGGATCCGGTCGCGTACACCGCGGTGTGAGGCCGCCGGTGTGAGCCAGACCGCACACCGCCGGGCACGGCCCGGCGCACGGTCCCGGCTAAGGTGTGGTCGACACACCAAGTCCAATCACGTCCGAGCGGGGGAAGCCGGTGCGAATCCGGCGCTGACCCGCAACCGTGAGCCGTCCCCGCCCGGGGAGGGCCCAGCCGGAGCACCCGCACGGACGGGAGCGGCTCTTCCGTCGAGGTACACGGAGCCGGAGCCCGGTGCCGTGACCGCGCGCCCGCATCCGTCTGCGCGACCGCTCACCCGAAAGGCACCACCCGATGCACCTGCGCCGCACCGCCGCGGCCGCCCTGGCCGCCTTCAGCACCCTCCTCATAGCCGCGTCGCCGTCACCGTCGCCCGCGGCGGCGCCCGCCGCGCTGTACGGGGAGGGCGACCCGACGTACGACGGCGTGTGGCGTCAGTCGTACGCGCTGCTGGCGCTCCACGCGGCCGACACGGACCCGGCCGGTGACGCGGTGGAGTGGCTCGCCAAGCAGCAGTGCGCGGACGGCGGCTTCGCCTCGTACCGTCCCGACCCGACGGCGCCCTGCGACCCGAAGACCGAGGACACCAACGCCACCGCCATCGCGGTCCAGGCGCTCGCCGTCCACGGCCAGGACTTCGCCGTCGAGCGCGCCGCCGACTGGCTCGCCAAGGTGCAGAACCGCGACGGCGGCTGGTCCTACAACCCCGGCGGCGCCTCCGACGCCGACTCCACCGGCGTCGTCATCGGCGGCCTCAAGGCCGCCGGCACCGACGTCAAGTCCGTGACCACCGACGGCCGGTCGCCCTACGACGCGCTGCGCGCCCTCCAGGTGGCCTGCGGCAAGAAGGACGGCGGCGCGTTCGCCTACCAGCCCGACCCCAAGTCCGGTGCCCTCGCGGCCAACGCCAAGGCCACCGCCGACGCCGTACGCGGCGCCGAGGGCGCGGGCTTCGTCGTCGAGGCCCCTGACCGGAACGTCCCCGTGCGCGCCGAGTGCGGCGGCAGCGCCTCCGACGCGGGCGCCGCGTGGCTCGCCGGTGGTCTCACCGCCGGCGGCAGCCACTTCGACGCGGTCACCCCGGGCTCCGACCAGAAGACCCCCGACTTCGGCACCACCGCCGACGCCGTCGTCGCCCTCGCCGCCGGCGGCCACCTCGACGCCGCCAAGGGCGCGTACAACTGGCTCGCCGCCAACTCCGCCGCCTGGTCCAAGGACAACCCCACCGCCCTCGCGCAGCTCGCCCTCGCCGCGTACGCCACCGGCAACCCCCTGCGCGACCACATCACGCAGCTCAGCGCCCTCGGTCCGGTCGCGGAACGCAAGCCCGACTCCTCCGGCGGCAGTTCGGTGTGGTGGATCGTCGGCGCCTGCCTGGTCGCGGGCATCGGCATCGGGGTGCTGCTCGCCGGCCGGAAGCACCGGCTGTGAGGCGGCCGCCCCTCACGGCGGCGGCACTCCTCCTGGCCCTGGTGGCCGCCCTCGTCGCGACGCCCGCGCACGCGGCCACCTACCGGTACTGGTCCTTCTGGCAGCGTGACGCGGCCACCGACGCCTGGAGTTACGCCCGGACCGGCCCCGCCCTCAGCCGCCCCGACGACGGTGCCGTCGAGGGCTGGCGCTTCGGCGTCAGCCCCGACGCCGACTCGGCCGCGCGCCCCCGCGGCGCCGCCCGGTTCGCCGATGTCTGCGACGGCACCCCGGCCCGCCCCGGCACCAAGCGCGTCGCCCTGGTGCTCGACTTCGGCACCGCCGCCGACGCCCCGGCCGCCCGCACCGCCTGCTCCCG
>NZ_JARAVK010000405.1:0-5338 GCF_033792765.1 Streptomyces sp. PA03-6a
GGGTAGTGGTGTCTAAGAGACAGTAACCGACGTGAGGCCCCTGCTCCGGGGGTGCCGGGAGGGGGGCGGGCTCACGCTGGACCCCGTCCTCGCGTTGCCCGCCTCCGGCTGGGAGGAGCACATCTTCGCCGACCGCGTCGGCGGCCCCCAGGCCGGCAGGGCCTACGCGCCCCAGCCGGCCTGGGTGCCGCCGACGCGGTCGGCCACGATGTGCTCCTGCCAGCCGGAGGCGTGGTACGCGGCGACGGGGTCGGGGGCCAGGCCGCGCTCCTCGCGCACCTCGCGCAGCAGCGGGCGCACGTCGGTGTTGTACGCGTCCATGAGCGCGGCGTTGGCGGCGAGGACGTCACCGGAGCGCTGTGCCTCGCCCAGGGCGTCGAGATCCACCAGGAGGGCCTTGGCGGTGGCCTCCTGGACGTTCATCACCGAGCGGATGACCGCGGGGATCTTGGCCTCGATGTTGTGGCATTGGTCGAGCATGAAGGCCACGCCGGTCGCCGCGTCGAGGCCGCCGTTCTTCGCGACCTCGTGCAGGATCCGGAAGAGCTGGAAGGGGTCGGCGGCACCGACCATCAGGTCGTCGTCGGCGTAGAAGCGGGAGTTGAAGTCGAATCCGCCGAGCTTCCCCTGGCTGAGCAGGAAGGCGACGATGAACTCGATGTTGGTGCCCGGCGCGTGGTGGCCGGTGTCGACGACGACCTGCGCCTTGGGGCCGAGCTTGAGGCAGTGCGCGTAGGCGGTGCCCCAGTCCGGGACGTCGGTGGTGTAGAACGCCGGCTCGAAGAGCTTGTACTCCAGCAGCATCCGCTGGTCGTCGCCGAGCCGCTCGTAGACCTCGGTGAGGGCCTCGGCGAGACGTTCCTGGCGGCCCACGATGTCGTCCTGGCCGGGGTAGTTGGTGCCGTCGGAGAACCAGAGCTTGAGGTCGGCGGAGCCGGTGGCGTCCATGATGTCGACGCACTCCAGCAGGTGGTCCGTGGCCTTGCGGCGGACCCGGGGGTCGGGGTGGCACACGCTGCCGAGCTTGTAGTCGTCGTCCTGGAAGACGTTGGAGTTGATCGCGCCCAACTCCAGGCCGCGCTCCTTGGCGTGGGCGCCGAGCGCGGTGTAGTCGTCCACCCGGTCCCAGGGGATGTGCAGGGCCACCTTGGGGGCGACGCCGGTGAACTCGTGCACCTTAGCAGCGTCGTCGAGCTTCTCGTACGGGTCACGGGGCACCCCGGCCTGGGCGAAGACCTTGAAACGGGTGCCGGAATTGCCGTAACCCCAGGACGGCGTCTCGATCCGCTGGGCTGTGAGTGCGGCCTTGACGGCTGCGATGTCAGGCATGTCCACCTCGGATGGCTCGGTGAATCGGCTCAGTGAACCGGCTTTAGTGAATCGATTCATTCGCCTGTGAAGCTATCCACGTCCACCGGTGGCCGTCAAGAGGTCTACCGGTCTCGATCCCCGTTATTGAATCGTGTCATCCCTGCCGCAAAAGCGCGTTGTTGCTGTTCGTGCGGCATTGTCGGGCCTGTTACCTGCGGGTTTCGCGAGGGTGCAGGTCAGGCGGGGGAGGCGGCGGCTCTTGACGCTTTCGCGGGGCGGGGCTAGCTTCCCGGCAACTCCGTTGAAACATTTCATAGCAGGAGGGCGCAATGACGCACCCCGAACCGGAGACCACTCCGGTGCTCGCGCTCGAGGGGGTGAGCAAGTCCTTCGGTGCCGTTCGCGCTCTGCGCGGTGTATCGCTCCGGCTGCACGCCGGCGAGGCCCATGCCCTGGCGGGCGAGAACGGCGCCGGCAAGTCGACACTGATCAAGACCCTCGCGGGTGTGCACCGCCCGGACACCGGCACGGTGCTGCTCGACGGCCGGCCCGTGGAGTTCCACGGCCCGGGGGACGCCCGTGACGCGGGGGTCGCCGTCATCTACCAGGAGCCGACGCTCTTCCCCGACCTGTCGGTGGCCGAGAACATCTTCGTCGGCCGCCAGCCCCGCCGTTCGCTGGGCAGGGTCGACCACAAGGCCGTGCGCGACGCGGCGGCCGATCTCTTCCGCCGCCTCGGCGTGGACCTCGACCCGGAACAGCCGGCGCGCGGACTGTCCATCGCCGACCAGCAGTTGGTGGAGATCGCCAAGGCGCTCTCCTTCGACGCCCGCGTCCTGATCATGGACGAGCCGACCGCCGCGCTCACCGGCAGTGAGGTCGCCCGCCTCTTCGGCGTCGTCAAGTCCCTGCGCGAGCAGGGCGCCGCGGTGCTCTTCATCTCCCACCGCCTCGAGGAGATCTTCGCCCTCTGCCAGCGGGTCACCACCCTGCGGGACGGCGCGTGGATCGCCAGCGAGCCCCTCGACGGGCTCACCGAGGACGACCTGGTGCGCCGCATGGTCGGCCGCGACCTGGACGAGCTCTACCCCAAGCAGGACGCCGAGATCGGCGAGGTCGCCCTCAGCGTGCGCCGGCTCACCCGCGAAGGCGTCTTCACCGACGTCTCCTTCGAGGTGCGCCGCGGCGAGATCGTGGGCCTGGCCGGCCTCGTCGGCGCCGGGCGCAGCGAGGTCGCCCGGGCGATCTTCGGCGTGGACCGCAGGGACGCCGGGGAGGTCGTCGTCGACGGCAAGCCGCTGCGCGGCGGCGCGCCGAGCCTGGCCATGGCCGCGGGGATCGCGCTGGTCCCCGAGGACCGCCGGGCCCAGGGCCTGGTGATGGACATGTCCATCGAGCGCAACATCGGCCTCACCGGCTTCGCCGCCACCACCAAGGGCGGTCTGATGAGCCGTGGCGCCGAGCGCAGCCGCGCGCTGGACTGGGCCGTCCGGCTCCAGGTCAAGTACGCCCGGCTGGCCGACGTCGTCGGCACGCTCTCGGGCGGCAACCAGCAGAAGGTCGTCCTCGCCAAGTGGCTCGCCACCGCGCCCGGGGTGCTGATCGTCGACGAGCCCACGCGCGGCATCGACGTCGGCACCAAGGCCGAGGTGCACCGGCTGCTGTCGCGGCTCGCGTCCGAGGGCGTGGCCGTACTGATGATCTCCTCCGACCTGCCGGAGATCCTCGGCATGGCGGACCGCGTCCTGGTGATGCACGAGGGACGACTGACGGCCGAGATCCCCCGGTCGGAGGCGACCGAGGAATCCGTGATGGCGGCGGCCACCGGCCGCGTGAGGAGGGCGGCGTGACCGTGACCGCCGACACCCCGCAGCAGATCGCCGCGGACGAACCGACCGCGTCCCGCCGCTTCCTGGACCGGGTGCTGAAACTGCGGGCGCTCGCCGTGCTCGCCGTGCTCGTGGTCATGCTGGCCGCGACCCAGGTCTACAACAGCGAGTTCCTGTCCCAGCAGGGCGTCAAGGACCTCCTGCTGAACGCCACCATCCTCGTGCTGGTCGCCATCGGCCAGGCCATGGTCGTCATCACCCGCAACGTCGACCTGTCGGTCGGCTCGGTGCTCGGCATCTCGGCCTTCGCAGCCGGCACCTACCTGCACGGCGGCGGCAACCCGCTGATCGCCGTGCTCATCGCGGTCGCGCTCGGCGTGCTCTTCGGCCTGCTCAACGGCCTGCTGGTGAGCCTGGGTCAGGTCCCCGCCCTCGTGGTGACGCTGGGCACGCTCTACATCATCCGAGGCATCGACTCCATCTGGGTCGGATCCCGTCAGATCACCGCGGGCGACCTGCCGGCGAGCTTCGTGGACTTCGGTCACGACGGCCTGTCGGTGATCCCCTACCTCGCGCTCCTGACGCTCGCGGTGCTGGTCGCGGTCGGCTACTACCTGCGCAGCTACCGCGGCGGCCGCGACCTGTACGCGCTCGGCTCCAGCCCGGAGGCCGCCCGGCTGGCCGGCGTGCCGGTCCGCAAGCGGATCCTGACCGCGTACGTGGTGTGCGGGGCGCTCGCCGGACTCGCCGGCGCGCTCTACCTCGCCCGGTTCGGCAACGTCGACTCCGGCACCGGCAACGGCTACGAACTGACCGTCGTCAGCGCCGTGGTGGTCGGCGGCGTCGCCTTCACCGGCGGCTCCGGCACCGTGTACGGCGCCGCGCTCGGCGCCCTGCTGCTGACCTCGATCAACAGCGTCCTGCCCTCCATCGGCGTCAGCTCGGTGTGGGTGCTGGCCATCGACGGCGTCCTGCTCCTGCTCGCCATCGCCGTCGACCGGATCGTGGCGCTGCGGGTGGCCGGCGTCCTCCGCAAGCGGGCCGCACAGATGAGGAGTGCCCACCATGCCTGAGACCACCAAGGCCCCCGCCCCGCTCGCCCGCCTCGGCGGCGCGGTGCGCTGGGACACCGCGGTCGGCGCCCTGCTCGTCGTCCTGCTGATCTGCTCCTTCTCCTTCGTGGACAACTTCGGCAACGCCTTGAACGTGTCCTTCCTGATCGGCAACACCCTGCCGATCGCGCTCATCGCGCTGCCGATGACCATGCTCGTCGTCTCCGGCGAGATCGACCTGTCCGTCGGCTCCACCGCCGGCCTGTCCGGGGCCGTGATGGGCGCGCTGTGGAACGGCGGCATGGCGATCGAGACGATCATCCCGCTCTGCCTGCTCCTCGGCGCCCTGTGCGGCCTGGTCAACGGCCTGCTCGTGACCCGGCTCGGCCTGCCCTCGCTCGCCGTCACCATCGGCACGCTGGCCGCCTACCGCGGCATCGCGCAGATCGTGCTCGGCGCCGACTCCGTCACCGACTTCCCGCAGCAGTACCTCGACTTCGGCGCCGGCCGGATCGACGGCACCTTCATCCCGTACGCGGCGATCCCCTTCGCCGTACTGCTGCTCATCGCCGTCCTCGTGCTCCACGCGACCCCCTTCGGACGTTCCCTGTTCGCCGTCGGCGCCTCGGAGGAGGCGGCCCGGTTCGCCGGTGTGCGCGTGCGGCGGCTGAAGCTGGCGATGTTCGTGACGACCGGTCTGGTCTCCTCCCTCACCGGGATCTTCTGGGCCCTGCACTACGCCAGCGCGCGCTACGACAACGCCACCGGTCTGGAGCTGTCCGTCATCGCCGGAGTCCTGCTCGGCGGCATCGACTTCGACGGCGGGAAGGGCACCCTGGGCGGCGCGATCGCCGGGGTGTTCCTGCTCGGCGCGGGCCAGAACGTCATGAGCCTGCTCAACGTCTCGGCCCAGTCCCAGATCGTCGTCACCGGCGTGCTCCTGGTGATCTCCGTCCTCGCCCCGAGGATCGGCCGTCAGGTCTCGCAGGCCAGGGCGCGCAGGAGGTCGGGCGACGAGGCCCCGGCCGCGCTCGCCGCCGGGCCCGCCCCCGCGGGGGCGGCCCCGGCGGTCCGGCGCAGCGCCCACGCCGCGCTGCGCCGGTCCTCCGGGGTCGCCTCCGCGTACAGCGCCGCGGATATCAGCGG
>NZ_JARAVK010000406.1:0-5337 GCF_033792765.1 Streptomyces sp. PA03-6a
CCCCACCCCCGAAGAAACCGCCACCCCCGTTGTTGAAGACCGGGATGTTGTTGTTCACCCCACCCCCGAAGAAACCACCGCCGCCGTTGTTGAAGACCGGGATGTTGTTGTTCACCTGGCCCCCGAAGAAGCCACCGGTGTTGTTGAAGAGGGGGATGTTGTTGTTCACCCCGCCGCCGTCAGCGACGTGAAGGCTGTGCTGCTGGGGTGCCGCCTGGACGGCGCTGACGTGGGCGGGGGCGGCCGCGAACGCGCTGGTCGGGAGCAGGGCGCCACCGGCGGCGAGGGTGGTGGCGGCGGTCAGCATGACGATCTTGCGGGTGCGGGACATGACAGTTCTCCTCAAGCGATGCGGGGCGGGGATTCCGGATGACCCCTTTTCGGGTATTCCGGCACCGGGGGGAATGTCCCGGTGGTTCCTTTCGGTCGGTATTGCGCGACCTCTTGACTCCAGTAAGCCCCGGCGTTCCGCCCGCGTCACGTCGCTGCATTTCGGGGCTTGACATGCGACCGGGGGCTGGTTAAAAGACGGCCCGCCGGTACGCGGATCCCCTGGACCGGGCACCTCCGCATGCGTGGACGCCGGAGTCTGCGCAGGCTGGGTGGTGTGCCGGTGATCCACGGTGAGAAACGATGATCGTTACGGTGGTGTCGATGCCCGAGGGCACCGTCGCCCGCGCCGCCGTGTCGGAGGCGCGGGAGCGGCTCGCGGCGTCGCGCTTCCTGCTCGTGGACATCGAGGTGCCCGGGGAAGGACGGCCCGACGAGGCGCCGATCGCCCACGAACTCGGCCTGGAGGCCGAGGACCTGGCGTGGCTGGGCAGGGAGGGCGAGAGCGCGCGGGCGGAGTTCCACGGGGACAACGCCCGGTTCGTCGTACCGGTCATCGAGGACGACGAGGTCGCCCACCTCCACGTCTTCGTGACCGGGCGGTACCTGGTCACGGTCCACCGGGGTCCGAACACGGTCGTCGGGCGGTTCGTCACCCGGCTGCCGCACGAACGGCCCGCGGACACCACCGCCGCGCTCTTCCTGCTGCTGGAGGACGCCCTGGAGACCTTCCGCAAGTCCGCCGTGGAAGCGCTGCTGCAGGTGGAGGACCTCGAGGACGAGATGTTCGAGAGCCGGAACCCGCAGCAGGTGTACCGGCTGGCGCAGCTGCGGCGGCGCGCGGCGCTGCTGCACCACTCCCTGCTGCCGTACCTGCAGGCGACCGACGAGACCATCACCCGGCGGATGATGAGCGGCAGCTTCCCGGAGGAGCGGCAGCGGCTGGCCACGTCGTACCAGCGGGCCGCGCGGATGGTGCTCTCCAGCATCGAGTCGCTCCAGGACGCCGCCCGGCGGGCGTTCGCCAGCTACTCCTCCCTGGTGTCCGGCGAGCAGAACGGTGTGATCAACCGGTTGGCCATCGTGTCGACGATCTTCCTTCCGCTGACCTTCCTGACCGGCTTCTTCGGCATGAACTTCACGTACATGACCGACGAGTTGGAGAGCAAGGTCGTCTTCTGGCTGCTCGCCGTGGGACTGCAGGCGCTCGTCCTGTCGGTCGCCGTCTACGTGCTCCACCGCACCCGCATCTGGCGCAGACTGCGCGACGACGGGCGCGACGGCCGCTGAGCGTCTCACTACATTGGCGGCATGGAGATCTGGATCAACCCCGCGTGCTCGAAGTGCCGCTCCGCGCTGCACCTGCTGGACGAGGAGGGCGCGCAGTACACCGTGCGGCGCTACCTGGAGGATCCGCCCGACGCGGACGAGATCCGGGCGGTGCTGGAGCGGCTCGGGCTGGAGCCGTGGGACATCGTGCGGACCCAGGAGGCCGAGGCGAAGGAACTGGGACTGAAGGAGTGGCCGCGCGAGCCGGGTGAGCGGGACCGCTGGATCGGGGCGCTGGCGGCGCACCCGCGGCTGATCCAGCGCCCCATCATCACCGCCGAGGACGGCACGGCGGTGGTCGCGCGCTCCGAGGAGGCGGTGCGGGACGCGCTGGGACGCGCCCCGGGCTCCGTCTAGAACACCGACAGCCCGGTGGCGGTGGTGAACGCGTCGAGGGCCGCCATGGCGCCGACGGAGTTGCCGGCCGGGTCGAGGCCGGGGCTCCAGGCGCACAGGGCGCCCCGGCCCGGGAGGACGGCGAGGATGGCCCCGCCGACGCCGCTCTTGCCGGGCAGGCCCACGCGGTAGGCGAACTCCCCCGCGGCGTCGTAGGTGCCGCAGGTGAGCAGCACGGCGTTGAGGCGTTTGGCGTCGGTGCGGGACAGCAGCCGGCTGCCGTCGGCGCGCAGTCCGGGCCGGGCGAGGAAGCCGCCCGCGAGGGCGAGGTCGCGGCAGGAGGCCTCGAGGGCGCAGTGGGCGTAGTAGTGCTCCAGGACGGTGTCCACGGGGTTGTGCAGGTTGCCGAAGTGCGCGAGGAAGTGCGCCAGGGCGGCGTTCCGGTGGCCGTGGGCGGCCTCGGAGGCGGCGACGGCGGGGGCGGTGGCGAGGGCAGGGTTGCCCGACTCGGCGCGCAGCAGTTCGCGTACGGCGCCCGAGGCGTCGCCGGTGAGGGTCAGCAGGGCGTCGGTGACGACCAGGGCTCCGGCGTTGATGAAGGGATTGCGCGGGATGCCCTGCTCGGTCTCCAGCTGGATGAGCGAGTTGAAGGGGTTGCCGGAGGGCTCGCGGCCGACGCGGCGCCACAGGGCGTCGCCGCCGTGGTGGAGCGCCAGGGCGAGCGTGAAGAGCTTGGAGACGCTCTGGACGGAGAACGGCTCGGCGAAGTCCCCGACGCCGTGGACCTCGCCCCCGACGGTGGCCAGGGCCATGCCGAAGGCGCCGGCGTCGGCGGCCGCGAGGGCGGGGATGTAGTCGGCGACCTTGCCGCGGCCGAGCTCCGGAAGGGCCGCGGCCATGGCCTGCTCGAGGAAACGCTGGTAGTCCACCGGCCCATTGAACCCGGACCCCGGCGAACGCTGGCCCTAGCCGACCGGCACGCCCTGCGGGCCCTTGATCCGCTTCATGATCATCTGCGAGTTCACCTCGCTCACGCCCGGCAGGGCGATCAGCTTCTCGGTCCAGAAGCGCTCGTAGGCGTCGCTGTCGGCCACGGCGATCCGCAGCAGGCAGCCGGGCGCGCCGTAGAGCCGGTAGGCCTCGACGATGTCGGGGATGGCCTGCACCTGCTCCTCGAAGGCGGCGACGGACTCGCGGTCCCGCCGTACCTCGACGGAGGCGAAGACCTCGAAGCCGCGGCCGACGGCGGCCGGGTCCACGACGGCCCGGTAGCTCTGGATCACCCCGTCCTCCTCCAGCTGGCGCACCCTGCGCAGGCACGGGGAGGGGGTGAGGCCGACGCGGGCGGCCAGTTCCTGGTTGGTGAGCCGGCCGTCGGCCTGGAGCTCGCGCAAGATTCTTCTGTCGATGGCGTCCATGGGGGCGATAGATACCACGCCTGGCCGATCTACGCGGGCTGATTGGCAATCCGGTGCCGGGGTTCACCGCATATCCTTGCCACGGAGGAGTCAGGCGAACACGCGAGTGAGGGACACGTGAAGCACATCGTCGTGATCGGCACCGGCGGCACGATCGCCAGCCGGTGGCAGGGGGCCGGGTACGCGGCCGAGGCCGCCGGCCACGAGGTGCTGGCGGCGGGCGCGGTCCCCGAGGGCGTCGAGGTGACGGTGCGCGACCTGTTCACGGTGAACAGCTCGCGGCTGACCTCCGCCCACCAGCTGGAACTGCTGCGGACGGTCCACGAGGTGCTGGCGGACCCGGGCGTGGACGGCGTCGTGGTGACCCACGGCACCGACACCATGGAGGAGTCCTCCTTCCTCCTGGACCTCCACCACGGCGACCGGCGCCCGGTGGTCCTCACCGGCGCCCAACTCCCGCTGGACGCCGTGGACGGGGACGCGGCGGGCAACCTCTACGACGCGCTGCTGACCGCCGCGACCGGCGAGGACATCGGCGTGGTCATCGCCTTCGGCGGCTTCGTGCACGCCGCCCGGGGCACGGTCAAGGCGCACACCCTGGACGTCCAGGCCTTCGCCGACCCCTCGGGCCGGCCGCTGGGACGGGTGAAGTTCGGCGAGATCGCCTGGGGCGCCCCGCGGCCGCGTGCCGCGGCGCTGCCGCTGCCGGACGCACACGTCACGGCACCGCGCGTCGACGTCGTCATGCACCACGTGGACGCCGACCCCGTGCTCTTCGAAGCCGCGCTGGGTGCGGGGGCCCAGGGCATCGTGCTGGTCGGCACCGGCGCGGGCAACGCGACGCCCGATTTCGTGGCGGCGGTCCGCCGCGCGGTCGACGCCGGGGTGCTGGTCGCCGTGAGCACCCGGGTGGCGGCCGGGCCGGTGGCGCCGATGTACACCGGGGGCGGCGCGGTGGACCTCGTCGCGGCCGGCGGTGTGCTGGCCGGGACGCTGCGCGCGGGGCAGGCCCGCATCGCCGTACTGGCGGCGCTGCTGTCCGCCCGGGGCCCGCAGGAGCGGGCCGCCGCACTGCGCCGCATCATCGGGACGGCCGAGGACCGCACACCGGCCGTCACCTGACTCCCCGTCACCCGGCGCGGCCACCGCGCCGGGTGACGGGTGACCTGTGACATGTGACGGGGACCGCTCAGAGGTTTATCTGGTTGATGGTGTCCGCCAACGAGTCGAGGAACTTGTTGATCGCCGGCGCCATGCCCGTGGAGGCAAGGAAGAAGCCGAAGAGCGCGGCGACGATGGCCGGACCGACCTTGAGCGTCTTGCCCCTTATCAGGACGATCATGATGATCGCCAACAACAGCACCACGGACAGGGAGATGGCCACTGGGGATCACATCCTCGGTCTGACGCCTCACCGTTCCGGGGGAGCAACGCAGCCGCACCCCCGCGACGTCCATCGTGCCACCTGCCACCGACACCGTGACCCCGCGGGACACCCCTTCCCCGCGCGCCGGGGTCGCACACCTGTGACGCAGGACATCGCGATCACTTCTGATCACTTCGGATGAGGACAATCTCGCAATTGCACGGCACGTTCGAGTGAATTTCCCCCAAACTATTTCCCCGCACATGCACTTGCCACACAAACGATCATCAAAAAACCTGCACAGACGTCAACCCGTCTGCCGATATGCCCCGTTCAACCCTTATATGACTGCCCATAGCATCACGGAACGGGCAGTGGCATGACACATGCATTCCGGGGTAGCAGCGCCGCTACCGCCATTCCGATCGAGAATTTACTCAGGCAGAGGCGCCCGCTATGGTGCATCAAATGTTCCAGCCCCACCGCACGAACACCCTGTCCCCCGGCAGGACCCAGACCGGGAATTCCGTTCTCCCCGCTCCCCGCACGGAAGCCGCC
>NZ_JARAVK010000407.1:0-5316 GCF_033792765.1 Streptomyces sp. PA03-6a
CCGGAGGCCGCCCCCGGCGTCCCCACCCCGCGGCCGGCCTCCGGCGACCCGGTCCTGACCGTGCGCGACCTGCGGGTGTCCTTCCCCGGCGAGGCCGGACGGGTGCAGGCGGTCCGCGGAGTGGACTTCACGCTCCGCGCCGGCGAGACCCTCGCCGTCGTCGGAGAGTCCGGCTCCGGCAAGTCCGTCACGGCCACCGCCGTGCTCGGCCTGCTCCCGGACGACGCGGAGGTCACCGGCTCCGTACGGCTGAAGGACCGGGAGCTGCTCGGACTGCCGGACCGCCGGATGTCCGCCATCCGCGGCCGTGACATCGGCATGGTCTTCCAGGACCCGCTCTCGGCGCTCACCCCCGTCTTCTCCATCGGCACCCAGCTGGTGGAAGCCCTGCGGATCCACCAGGACCTCACCGCCGCCCAGGCCCGCGAACGGGCCCTGGAACTGCTGGACCTGGTGGGCATCCCCGACCCGAGGCGGCGCGTCGACGCGTTCCCGCACGAGTTCTCCGGCGGCATGCGCCAGCGGGCGATGATCGCCATGGCCATCGCCAACGACCCCGAGGTGATCATCGCCGACGAGCCCACCACGGCGCTCGACGTCACCATCCAGGCGCAGGTGCTGGAGGTCCTGGGCAAGGCCCAGGAGGTCACCGGAGCCGCGATCCTCCTGATCACCCACGACCTCGGCGTGGTGGCCGGCATGGCCGACCGGGTGGTCGTCATGTACGCCGGCAAGCCGGTGGAGACCGGGACCGCCGACGAGCTGTTCGCCACCCCCCGCATGCCCTACACCATCGGCCTGCTCGGCTCGGTGCCGCGCCTCGACACCGGGGACCGGACGGCCCTCACCCCCATCGAGGGCACGCCGCCGTCGATGGTGGACCTGCCGGCCGGCTGTCCCTTCGCGGCGCGCTGCCCGGTGGCCGTGGACCGCTGCCGTACCGAGGAGCCCGGTCTGCGGGCCGTCGCGACCGGAGCCGGTCACGCCACGGCGTGCCACCGCGGGCACGAGATCGACACGTCCGGCGGGATCCCGTCCGCGGGCATGTTCCGCACCCCCGCCTCACCGCGGCGGTCCGGGGCGCTTCCGCGCGCCGAGCGGCCGGAGGTGCTGCGGGTCACCCACCTCACCAAGCACTTCCCGCTCCTCAAGGGCGCGGTGTTCAAGCACCGGGTGGGCACGGTGCGCGCCGTCGACGGCGTGGACTTCGACATCCGCCAGGGCGAGACCCTCGCGCTGGTCGGCGAGTCGGGCTGCGGCAAGACCACCACCATGCTGCAGATCCTCGACCTCGCCGGGCAGCGCGGCGGCACCGTGGCCGTCCTCGGCAGGGACGTCGGGCAACTGGACGGGAAGGCGCGGCGGGAGCTGCGCCGGGACCTCCAAGTGGTGTTCCAGGACCCGATGGCGTCACTGGACTCCCGCATGCCGATCGGCGACATCCTGGCCGAGCCGCTGCGCACCCACGGCTGGGACCGGGAACGCATCGCCGCGCGCGTCCCCGAACTGCTCCGCCTCGTCGGGCTGCTGCCCGAGCACGCCGAGCGCTACCCCGCCGAGTTCTCCGGCGGACAGCGGCAGCGGATCGGCATCGCCCGGGCGCTGGCCCTGGACCCCAAGCTGGTCGTGCTGGACGAGCCGGTCTCCGCGCTGGACGTCTCGGTCCAGGCCGGGGTGATCAACCTCCTCGACGAGCTGCAGGCCGAACTCGGCCTGAGCTACCTGTTCATCGCGCACGACCTGTCGGTCGTCCGGCACATCGCCGACCGCGTCGCCGTCATGTACCTCGGCCGCATCGTCGAGGCCGGCGACGTCGAGGACGTCTTCGCCCGACCGGCCCACCCCTACACCCAGGCACTGCTGTCGGCCGTGCCGCTGCCCGACCCCCGCAAGGAGCGGCAGCGCCGGCGGATCATCCTCCAGGGCGACCTGCCCAGCCCCGCGGACACCCCCTCGGGATGCCGGTTCCGCACCCGCTGCCCCAAGTACCTGCAGCTCGCGCCGGCCGAGGCCAGGCGCTGCGACACCGAGGACCCCGCCGCCGGGGCGCTGGGCGAGGACCACACCGCCGCCTGCCACCACGCGGCCGCCCTGGAGGTCCTGTGACGCGCCCCCGGCCCGTGACGCACCCCCGGCCGTCCCGCCCGGCGGACACCCGACCCACGGAACCCACAAGGAGAGCCCAGTTGAACCGAAAGTCCGTAAAGCTGGCCACGGCAGTCGTGGTGTCCGCGGGTCTCCTCGCCGGCGCCACCGCGTGCGGAAGCGGCAACGGCGGCGCGAGCTCGTCGGCGCCCAAGGCCCCGCCCAAGGCGACCCTCAACCAGATCAACCCCGTCGACCCCGCGGGACTCCGGCAGGGAGGCACCCTCAACTTCCCCGTCGACGAGTACCCCACCCAGTGGAACAGCCTCAACGCGGCCTCGCAGAACACCGTCGCCGTGACCACGACGATGGCCCCCCTGCTGCCGTCGCTCTTCCACAGCACCCCCGACAACAAGCGGACCCCCAACCCGAACTACCTCAGCAAGGTGAGCACCGCCGTCAAGCACGGCAGGCAGGTCACCACCTACGCGGTCAACCCCAGGGCCCGGTGGTCCGACGGCACACCCATCACCTGGAAGGACTTCCGCGCGGACTGGCAGGCGCAGAACGGGAAGAACCCCAAGTACACCCCCGTCGGCACCTCCGGCTACGAGCAGATCTCCTCGGTCGCCGAGGGAAGCGACGCGCGGCACGTCGTCGTCACCTACGCCACGCCGTTCTCCGAATGGCAGACGCTGTTCTCGCCGCTGTACCCGGCATCGCAGATCGACACCCCGCAGAAGTTCGACGCCGGCTACAAGAACCGGATCCCGGTCACCGCGGGCCCATTCAAGGTCAGCAGGATGGACCCGACGACCAAGGTCGTCTCCGAGGTCCGCGACCCCCACTGGTGGGGCCCGAAGCCGGTGCTCGACGGCATCAACTTCCGTACCCTGGACGCCGCGTCGACACCCGGGGCCTTCGCCTCCGGCGAGATCGACGTGGAGGACATCGGGCCCGACGTGGCCGCCTACAAGCAGGCGCAGAAGGTGCCGCACACCTCCATCCGCGTGGCGGGCGCCCCGAACCTGCGGCAGATGGTGGTCAACGGCGCGAGCCCGCTGCTGAAGGACGTCCGTGTCCGCCGGGCCCTGTTCATGGCACTGGACCGCCGGGCCATCGGCAAGGCCGACCTCAACGGCCTGCCCTTCCCTGCCCAGCCCCTCGACAACCACTTCCTCGTCAACAACGACGTCGCCTACAAGGACAACGCCGGCTCCCTCGGCCGCTTCGACCCCACCGCGGCGGGGCGGCAACTGGACGCGGCGGGCTGGAAACCGCACGGCGACGTCCGTGAGAAGGACGGCAAGCCGCTGGAGCTGACGCTGACCATCCCGTCGGGCACGCCCATCGCCGCCAACGAGGCACAGTTGTTCACGGCGATGCTCAAGAACGTGGGCATCAAGCTCGACACCAAGGTCAAGCCGAGCGACGACTTCTTCAACGACGTCAGCGCCGGGAAGTTCGACCTCACCCTGTTCAGCGGCATCGGCTCCGTGCCGTTCTTCCCGCTGACCAACGGCGCGGCGTCCTTCGTCTCCCCCCAGCACGGCAACGTCGGCCAGAACTACTCGCGCATCGGCACCGCCGCGATCGACGCCGACATGCACAAGGCGGGCACCGAGGTCGGCCACTCCGCCTACCTCGCCGACCTCAACGCCGCCGACGCCGCGCTGTGGAAGCTGGCCGCGAACCTGCCGCTCTACCAGCGCCCGCAGATCGTCGCGGCCAAGTCCGACGTGGCCAACTACGGCGCCTTCGGATTCCAGGACACCGACTGGACCCGGATCGGCTTCACCGAGTAATCCCACTGGACCGCGGCGCGGGAGGACGACCCCCTCCTCAACGCCTCCCGCGTCGCGTCGGCCCCGACCCGAGCCGACACCCGACGAAGGGCCCTTGCCCCCGGTGCACCGGGGACAAGGGCCCTTCGTCCGAACCGCCGTCGGCTACTTGACGCCGAAGGCGCGGATCAGGGTCTGGTTGACGCTGTTCCCCTTCGCGTCCCGCGCCGTCGTGCGCAGGCTCGCGAAGCGGGCCCGGGACGGCGCGTCGAGCTGCGCCTTCCAGCCGCCGCCCGACTGCCGCAGCGTCGTCTTGCGCCAGGTGGCGCCGTCGTCGTACGACACCTCGAGGGTCACCGTGCGGATCGCCCCCGCGCCCGCCGCACCCTTCAGGTGCGAGGCGGTGACGGTCAGCCCGGTCCGGCGCTTGGCCTTGCCGGACAGGTCGGTGGCCACCGCGTAGTCGAGCTGGACCAGCGGCAGCGGGGTGATGGCCGAGTAGTCCGTCGTGCTCGAGGTGAAGCCCCACTCGGTGCGGGTGCGGGTCGAGTACGGGCGGTCGGCCACGTTCCGCTGACCCTCCACCACGATCCGGTAGGGCTGCGGCTCCGGTGACAGCCCCTCGGCGGTGACGATCCGCTCGTTGTAGTCCTCACCGAGCAACTGGTCGCCCTGGTACAGCGAGACCTTCGAGGTGTTGCCGTCCACCCAGGCGACGCCCGAGTGACCGCCCGAGTCGCCCCAGGCCGGCAGCACGGACGTGCTGATGATGTCGCCCACCCGGTAGGGGGCCGTCCAGCTGATGCCGTCGTTGAGCACCCGCGGGTGCTGGATCGCCGAGAACCAGGTCTCGGTGCTCGTGCTGCGCGCCTTGTAGGTGCGCGTCACGCCCCGCTGGCCGAGGTCGCGCATCGCGGCGGAGGAGATCCAGCGGGCGTCCGCGCCCGCCGAGACCCACGAGGTGAGGGTGCCCTGGGCCGCGACCCGCGTGGCCTGGATGAGCGTGGGCCGGTTGAAGACGAGCGACACGTCCTCGCGGTACGCCACGGCCTCGGCCTGCGTGCTGTTGCGGAACGACTCGTCGATGCGGGCCAGGTCCCCGGGACGCGGACGGTAGGACGGGTCCTTCGGGACCGCTCCGTCGTGGTGGCGGATCAGGTCGTACGCGTAGCGCGGGTACGGGTGCGAGACCACCTTCAGCGTCGCCGTGCCGGTCTTGCGGAGCCGGCTCAGCAGCCGTGCGCTGTCGTCGGTGCCGAGCGAGGCCACCGGCAGGGGGGCGGCGTCGGGCAGGTCGGCCCAGGGGTCGAACTTGCCGTAGCCGTCGTTCAGGATCAGCAGCTGCCGGGCGCCGGCCTTCGCCGCCGCGGCGGCCTGGTCCGGGGCGGACACCGTGTCGCTGCGGCGGACGACCGCCACCTGGCCGCGCACCTTGAGCCTGCGGAAC
>NZ_JARAVK010000408.1:0-5282 GCF_033792765.1 Streptomyces sp. PA03-6a
CCGGCGTGGGGCCCGCCGGACCCGGTCCGGGCATCGGGCCCCACGACGGGGGCGGTCCCGTGCCGGACCGCTTCGGGGACCTGCGGCGGCGTGCCGCGGGCATCGCTTCCGGGCCGCTGCCGGAGTACGGCGCGGCGGCAGGCCCGGGCACGGGGGCGGTACCGGCCCCGGACCGGTGGGAGACCGCACAGGGGACGGCCTCGCACCGGTTCGGGCTGGTACTGGCGGGAGGCGCCGCCAAGGGCGCCTACCAGGTGGGCGCGGTCGAGTGCCTGGCCCACCACGGCGCGCGGATCACCGCCATCGCCGGGACCAGCATCGGGGCCCTCAACGGGGTCGCGCTGGCAGGCGCGCCGAACCTGCGGGAGGGGGCGGCGCGCCTGGCGGAGCTGTGGCGCGACTTCACCTCCCGCATGGGCGACGCCCCGTTCGGCACCCGGGCCGTCGCGGACGGGGCCGTCTCCGAGTCCCTGCTGCAGAGGTTCGGCAACCTCGCGCCCCGGGTCGTCCGCCTCCTCGGCGCGCACGGCGACCTGGAGCGGCTCGCCGACCGCGCCGTCGACGCGGCCGCGCTGCGGCGCCCCGCGGCCGTCACCATGCGGGTCGCGGCGTACCCCGTCCTGGCCCCGCACCCGCTGCCGCACCTGCGGGCCGGCCAGATGGCCGCCGAATGGCTGGCCGGACTCCTCGGCAGCCGCTCCCGGATCCTCCACCTCAACGGCCTGGAGCACGCGGAGATCAAGGAGGCGGTGCTGGGCAGCGCCGCGCTGCCGTTCCTGTTCGCCCCGCGCCAGGTCGCGGGGGAGTACTACCGCGACGGCATGCTCGGCCGGGACAACACGCCCATCCGCGCCCTGGCCGACCTCGACCACTGCGACATCGTCATCGTCGTCCAGCTCGCCCCGGGCGAGACCGTGCGGCAGATCGAGCACACCGGGCTGACCCTGCTGCGCGTCCGCCCGTCCCGCCCGCTCACCCCCGAGGGCACCCTGGGCACCCCCAGCGGACTGCTGGACTTCTCGCCCGCCGCCTTCGAGCGGCTGCGCTCCCGCGGCTACGAGGACACCGAGCGAATGCTCGCCAGGACCGCCGGCCTGCTCGGCGCGGCGCACGAGGTGCGCGCGGCCGAGGAGTTCATGGCCGACGCGGTCCAGCGCGTCATCGACAAGGGCCGCCGGCTCCGCGGCGGTCCGTGAGGCGGCGCGGCAGTGGCGTGGCAGGGGGAGCCCACCTGGCGGGCGGCGGAAGCGGCGGCGCCTTCTTCTCGGCGGTCTGGGGGCTCGGGCGCGACCGGCTTCGGCTGGGTTCTCGTGACGGACCCCCGGGGTGCGGCGCGTCGCTTCCACACGATGCCCTCGCGGTCCGCGCCCTTCGGCGGGGGCCGGCCACCGGCCGTCGGCATCGGGTTCGTCCGCTTCGTGGCCGGAGTGTTCGCCCTGGCCGGGCCGGTGGTCCTGGTGACAGGTCCGCTCGCGCTGGTCCGGGACCCGGCGGCGCCGGAACGGATGCCCCGGCTGCCCTTCCCCTTCGCCGTGTTCGCCGTGTTCGCCGTGTCCGCCGTCCTCGGCGCAGGGGTGGGGCTGCGGGCCTTCTGGCGGCGCTCCGGCGTGCTCCGCCTCGAATGGGCGGAGGGCGGCACCGTCCGTCGGGCGGCGGCCGTCCTCACGGGGGTGCTCGTCGCCTTCCCGGTCCTGTTCGTGCTCGGCCGGACGATGTCGATGCTGCTCGTCCGGCTGCTCGGCGGTACGGCGGGCGGGGTCTGCTGATGGGCCGCCGGGACCGGGCGCCGCGGTGACTCAGCGGGCCTTCGCGGCGCGGCCGCGGGCCCGCCGGCCGCGCTTGCGCCCGCCCGTCGGCCACAGGCGCGGCCGGCGTCGTGAGGCGACGTCCTCGGTCCAGCCGACCAGCAGGACGGCGGCGCCGATGAGCGGCCAGACGACGAGGAACTGGAACCAGGTCGCGTCGAGCGGGAGATGGGCCTCGAAGAAGGGCACGTCCCACATCAGGTCGATCAGCGGGACGCTGGCGAAGAGCGCGACCTCGTGCCACAGGTAGACGGTGACGGCACGGGCGTTGAGCAGTCCGACGGCTCCGTCGGCGACGGGCACGCGGCCCATCCGGCGCGGGCGGAAGCGCAGCAGCAGGAGGACGAAACCGGCCGACCACAGCGCCTGGGCCAGCGGGATCTCACCGAGGTCGATGCCCTCGTCGGTGGGGTGGGTGTACGCGAACCAGCGGCCCGCGGCGAGGCAGAGGGCGGCCGAGGCGACCACCGTGCGGGCCCGCAGGGCGTCCAGCAGGCCGTCGCGGTGCGCGAATCCGAGCAGCCAGCAGGCGGCGAAGGTGACGAGGTCGACCACCGGTGTGAGGGCCGGTTCGGCGAGCGGCAGCCGGTCGTACTGGGCGAGGACGACCAGTGCGCCGCAGGCGGCCAGGCAGGAGCGCGGCGCGGCCCGGAAGGCCTTGAGCAGCCACGGGGAGAGCAGGACGAGCCACAGGTAGGTGCGGATGTACCAGAGCGGGGCGATGATCTGCTCGGCCCAGGCGGTGCCGGGCGGGTCCGCCAGCGGCAGGATCCACAGCAGCATCCGGTGCCAGGAGTGCGGCCGCCACCCGTGGAGCAGCATCAGGACGGTCACGGCGGCGGCGAACAGCCAGAAGGGCACCAGCAGCCGCCGCAGCCGGCCGCGCACCACGGACAGCGCGGGCCGCTGCAGCGAGTGCGCGGCCAGCGACCCGGCCAGGGCGAACATGATGCCGATGGACGGGAGGAGCAGGGTCAGCCAGGCCCAGCCGAAGGTGTGGTAGACGACCACCCGTACCAAGGCGAGGGCGCGCAGCAGGTCGAGGTAGCGGTCCCGGCCGCCGCCCCCGCCCCCGGTGGACGGGGCGGGGGCGGAGCTGCGCGGCCCCGGTATGCGCGTCCCGGCGCCGTCCGCGGGCCGGGGCGGGGCCGCCGGGGCTCCCGCCTCACGTGCTTCGGACATGGGACAACTCCTCGGGAGAGTACGGGTGTTCAGACGCGGCCGGCGGTGCCGCTGCCGACGGTCGGCGCGCCGACCTCGCCGGTGCGCCGCAGTTTGTGCCAGCCCAGCCGGCCGCCGTTGACGGCCGTCACGCAGGACTGCAGCAGCACGAGGTACATCAACTGCCGGTACAGCACCTGCTGGAGGGGCAGCGGCCACAGGTCCCGCAGCGGTTCGCCGTCCAGCCGGAAGGCGTACGCCGCGCACGCGGCCTGCACAGCGAGCACGCCCGCCCACGCGAGCGCGGTGCGAAACGGGTCCATGAAGACCAGCCCGTAGATCGCGAACACGTCGATGAGCGGGGCCAGCAGCGGGGCGAGCACCTGGAAGAGGACGACGAGCGGCAGCCCGACCCGGCCGAAGCGGCCGGAGTGCCCCCGGTCCAGCACGGCGCCGCGGTGCTTCCACATCGCCTGCATGGTGCCGTAGCTCCAGCGGTAGCGCTGCTTCCACAACTGCCGCACCGAGGACGGCGCCTCGGTCCAGGCGCGGGCGCGCTCGGCGTACACCACGTGCCAGCCGGCCCGGTGCAGCGCCATCGTGACGTCCGTGTCCTCGGCGAGGGTCTCGTCGCTCATGCCGCCGACGTCGCGCAGCGCGTCCCGCCGGAAGGCGCCGCACGCGCCGGGGATGGTGGGCATGCAGCGGAGCAGGTCGTACATGCGCCGGTCGAGGTTGAAGCCCATCACGTACTCGATGTGCTGCCAGCGCCCGATCATCCGGGTGCGGTTGCCGACCTTGGCGTTGCCCGCGACCGCGCCGACCCGCGGGTCGCCGAAGGGCTGCACCAGTTCGCGGACGGTGGCCGGCTCGAAGACCGTGTCGCCGTCCATCATCACGATCAGGTCGTGCCGGGCGTGCGCCACACCGTTGTTGAGCGCCGCGGGCTTGCCGCTGTTGGGCTGCCGCACGAGGGTGACGCCCGGCAGGTCCAGGGCCTCGACGATGTCGGCGGTGCCGTCGGTCGAGCCGTCGTCCACGACCACGATCTCCACGGGATGGTCGCTCGTGGCGAGGGAGTTCACCGTGTGGGTGATGCACTCCTTCTCGTTGTACGCGGGGACGATGACGCTCACCGGTTCGGTGACCGCCGGCCCCCAGCGGAAGCCGGGCGCCCGGCGCTGCCGCGCGTGCCGGCGCGCCAGCACCAGCATCGCGGCGAACCGGGCCAGCACCAGCAGGCCCACCCCGGCGAGGAGGACGGCGAGGGCCGGCACCGCGGCCTCGGAGACCTCCACCGCGGCGACGAAGACCCGTCCCTTCCACAGCTCCGAGCCGGTGACCTTGTCGTTGGTGGACGTGGCGCCGACCGCCTCGCCCACCGTGGCGAAGCGGTAGCCGCGCTCCTTGAGCAGCGGGATCAGCCGGTCCAGCGCCGCCACGGTCTGCGAGCGGTCGCCGCCGGCGTCGTGCATGAGCACGATCGCGCCCTCGCCCGGCTTCGCCGGCACGGAGGCGTCGACGATCGCCTGTACGCCGGGCCGTCGCCAGTCCTCGGCGTCGCGGTCGATGAAGGCGGCCACGTAGCCCTGCTTGCCGACCCGCTGGACCACCGGCCAGGACAGGTCGTCCAGCGCGTCGGCGGTCGAGGAGTACGGCGGGCGGAAGAGGGAGGCGTGGATGCCGGCGGCCCCCGCGAGCGCCAGCTGGGTCTGGGACAGCTCCCGGTCGATCCGCCCCGGCGACTGGTACACCAGGTCGGGGTGGGAGAAGGTGTGCACGCCGATCTCGTGGCCCTCGGCGACCATCCGCCGGATCAACGCGGGATGCCGGGCGGCCATGCCGCCGGTGACGAAGAAGGTGGCGCGCACGTGTTGCCGCTCGAGCACGTCCAGCACCTCCGGCGTCCAGACCGGGTCGGGGCCGTCGTCGAAGGTGAGGGCGATGGTGCGGTCCGGGGTGCGGTACGAGCGGGGCCTGTCACCGGTGGTGTCGACGACCGGGCCGCCCTCCAGCACCGCCTCCGGCACCTTGTCCGCCGAGACCGGCGGGTGCACCCGGTGGTCGGCCTCGAAGTCGCCGCGTACGTAGCCGCCGAGCAGCAGGACGCAGACGAGCACCACGAGGGCGAGCAGGGGTATGACGAGGCGGGGGCGCAGGGCGGTCACTGGCCGCCCTGCGGCTGCTGGTCGACGGGGCCGTCGGAGGCGCCCGGGGCGGGGGAGGCGGAACCGCTGGGCTGACCCGACGGGGAGCCGGACGCCGCCGGTTCGGTCGCCGTCGCTCCGGTGGTCGGGGTCGCTCCGGCGGTCGGGC